>MGCV01000026.1 GCA_001790575.1 Candidatus Saccharibacteria bacterium RIFCSPHIGHO2_12_FULL_47_17
GACTTAGAGCAGTTTATAAAAAACTAAATAGGAAGTTTATCCTTAAGATTTTTTCCAAGAATCGGCAATAGCTATGGCTTTTTCCGAGGCGAGACCGAGGTAATACTTTCGCGGCTCGGTGATGATTTATATAGTTGACATAAGTAATACATAAAATGTATGATTTATGTATGAGTAAAAATTCTAAGGTTATTAATATTACTTTGCCGGATGACTTAGTTAAGCAGGTTGATAAGGCTGCGAAGGTAGAATTCGCTACCCGCAGCGATTATATTCGCGAATCTCTCGTCCGGCGCTTAAAAGGCCAGCGTGTCATTGATGAATGGGGTGACGAGGGTAATTGGGAAACAGTGGTAGATTTTAGAGAAATTAATCCAGAGGGTGTACCTGCTGAAGAAGTTCTGGCAGCTTTAAAGCGACTCGACAAAGTTGATGAACAAAGTCGAAAAACTGCTTCAAAAACTTGACCCTAAAACTCGTGCCCGAGTTGAGCAGGCTTTGCTTCACCTGGCCAATAACCGCCTAGAGGAGTTAGACATTAAAAAAATCAAGGGCACTAATGATATTTTCCGAATTCGAGTTGGCAGACACCGAATTGTAATCCGGCAAGTCGACCAAAAATTTAATCTTATTACTATTGCCAAACGCGACGAAAAAACTTACAAAAGTTTTTAAACGATTCGCTTCTTCCAGTTTGCAGCGATGGACTTGGCTTTTTGGGCGGCCAGGCCCAAGTAGTATTTTTGCGGCTCGGTGATGATTTGGTTTAACTATTGCCAATGTCAACTCATCATTGTATAGTCTGATAAATAACAGGAGTTCAGTAAATGAGCGCTAGAGAAGCCCATGACATTATTTTAGGCCGCGCCAATGATGCATTAATTGTTGAATTTCGTCCGTCACTCAGTCCGCAAGAGGCTATCGATATTACTCAAATAGAAAGACCGAAGTTCAGCTATCAGGATAGACGGCTAACATCTCTGGGAAATTCCTCATTGGTAACTTTTGAACAAACAGACGCCACAGACAGGCAAGCATTTGAATACGTAGGGACTTTAACAAGTTTTCGCAGAAGACCTATATCTATTTTGGGTGAACTAGTAAGCAGACAAATTCCAGGGATGAAGGCTGGCCAATCATTATTCCAACAGCGCGAAGAAATTGTAGCTTCAGCTCGTGCCCTTTCTCCGTCTATTGGATCCATCGTAGAAAAGTTTTTAGAGTCCGCAGCAGATAAAGATCAGCTTGCAAGAGACATAACTGAGTTTGACGGACTCGTAAGTGACGTAATCAGTAAAATCGCAGATCCGTATGATGAACAAGGCGCAGCTTTTGTCTGGAAAACAATTGGCTCGGGCAATGCCGCTAACGCCCAAATATTTGCGGAAAATGGAATTCAAGTCATGCTAGGTTATCATGGCCAAGAAGATACTGATGCGGTGGTAGAGTTATCTGGTTTAGTTATGCCAGGAGACAAGTTGATGCATAGTTTTGTTGGAGCCAACGGAATGGTCCTACGCGAGGGTGATGGTATTTCGGCAGTCAAAACAGGTCCAGATAAGTCAGTTTTAGATCACGGGTATAGCTTTGCTATGCGGTCTTTACTTGACCGTGCTTTTTACGAACTCGTTAGAGAATAGCTTTTACTAAATTACTGTTTCCAGTTTTTAGCTATAGCTCTGGCTTTCTGTGAAGCTAAGCCCAGGTAGTATTTTTGCGGCTCGGCGATGATTTGCCCCCCCAACAGCAAAATAATAAATAGATTCACCCCAACTCACAACAACGTCACAACGTCACAACGTCAAACTAGAATTTTACAAATTAGAATGCACACAACCCCCACTCCCCGCAACACCTCCCCCACATGCACACCACCCCACACCCAACAACGTTATAACGTCATAACGTCACGACTCAACTTGATGGCTACCGCACCAGCAACCCCCACACCCCCACACTCCCACAACACAGTACCTCCCCCACCGCCACGACGTCTTGACGTCACAACGTCACACGCGGTCATGCGATTTAGGGTGGGTATATAATTAAGATGTAAAGTTAGTAAAGAGGAGGGGTGTTATGCCGGTGTTTTTAGGGGTGCATGACTTTGGTGAGGCGGCGGATGAGACGAAAGTTAAAGATAGCTGGTCTCGCTACGGCGAAGCATGCAAAAATCACGGTGCCAAACCTTGGAAAGTTTATTTCAACGCTAAGGAAGGCAAGGCTTTTTGTGTGACCGAGGCGGCCTCGGCCGAGGACGTCCGTGCCGCCCACGCCGATATTGACTTAGCGCTCAAAGACCTTGTCGAGGTCCAGAAACTTGGTTAGTTAGACGTTATATCTGGCTTTGACGTGATCTTTGTTGATGCCATTGACGACATTAGTGAAGCCGATCGAGCCAAGGATGTTTTTGCAAATGTTGGAGCGGCTGCCGGTAGTGCAATAAAGCACCAACTCGGTATCTTTTGGCACGTTGGCGAGCGCTTTGGCGCTATTCATAATCTCTGCTGGCGGTATGTTAAGCGCACCCTCAACATGACCTCGGGCATATTCCTCTGGTTCGCGAACATCAATGATCATTCTACTCATAAACCTTAATTTTACCTCAACTACCTCAACAACAATCCCAATTTCCCAATCCAACACGACGTCTTGACGTCATAACGTCATGATATGAAGTATAACCATTAAAAGCATCACCATCCACCCCCCCACTAACGACGTCTTGACGTTACAACGTTACTACTCAGGGACGTAGTTACAACACATCAACTCTCACCACTTCGACTTCTATTGCTCCGCGCAACGTCTTGACGTTACAACGTTGTGCTGTGTAATATATGATTACCAGTAAAAATAGGTGGTAGTGATTTGGAGGAAGCGATTATATGTCCAGTAAATTGACTCAAAGAACCACAATTTATCTCGAGCCGTATGTCAAGAAATTTTTGCAGCTGCGTGCCCTACAACAGAGTAAATCAATATCGGCTATTATTAACGAACATTTTGAATTTCTGATGAGGAAGTTTGAGAACTCTGGCAAAGGCAAACAACAGCATCCATCGCTCGCTGAGTGGGAAATTGTTAAAAGAGAACTAGATAAAAAACCTAAACAGAATTAATTTAGTTTTTCTTCCAAATGGAAGCGATAGCTTTGGCTTTTTGCGCGGCTAATCCCAGGTAGTATTTTTGCGCCTCGGTAACGATTTGCTTTTATGGTAGGCATGAGCGCTTCTCGAAATACTATTAGATTGTATAATGTACATATGAGTGAGATAGACTGGACTCCTTTATACCGCAAGTACAAAGGTGAGTGGGTAGCTTTAGCGAAGGATGAAGTTACTGTTATTAGCCATGGCAAAGATGCTAAGAAAGTCTGGGAAGATGCTACCAAGAAAGTTTCTTTCACGCCTCTTCTATTTAAAGTACCCACAAAAAATATAGCTTACATAGGATAAATAATTTGCCAGCCCTAACTTTCCGATATAAAAGGGTGGATGAGAACTTAAGGCCCCTTATACCTGTTGAAGTCGTTAATAGAAAGACCGGAAAGTCGGTTGGGCAACTAGTGCTAGTTGACTCTGGGGCCGATTTTTGTATCTTTAGGGCCGAAGTTGGTGAGATTCTTGGGCTGAATATTAAGTCGGGTCATAAAAGAGAATTTGCTGGGATTAGCGGTGAGTCTAGCATTTGTTATGTACATAATTTAGAAATCATTGTCGGTAACGTACATTACCCTATTCCGGTCACATTCTCTTATGATATAAGAGATGATGGCTACGGGATTGTTGGACAAGTTGGTTTCTTTGATCAATTCAAAATTACATTTGACTACTCAAAAAAGCACGTTGTTCTAAGGACCAAATAGCTTTTGTAGCTGGTTAGGCAACAGCTACAGAAGTTTATTTATATTTCCTTCCAAGTCCTGGCGATAGTTTTGGCTTTTTGGGAGGCTAGGCCGAGATAATTTTTTTTTGCGGTTCGTTGATGATTTGTTTTTCTTATTTGTCCCATGGCTAAAACTTGGTATATATTATCTGAATGCCTAACATCTTGGCGCACACGCATATAACCACCTCCGTTTTTAGCGGCCGCGAGCATGGTATTGTCTTAGGAAGCACGTTGCCTGATTTTGCCGGTATCCATAAAGCTCTGTACGGCGAGAACGTTCCAATCAGGGGATTGAGCGACGAAGTCGACCAGGGCATTGATTTTCACCATACGACCGACAGTTTCTTTGGCGCTCAGCCCGAAGTACCAGAAATGACAGGGCCGTTACGGTTCGACTTAGAAGATGCCGGGCTTGAGGCCAGAGCGGCTCGGGCCAGCGCCACCATAGCGGCCGATATCTTACTTGACGTCGCGCTGCTGGAGTTTGATGGACCGCGCCAAGACTTCAGCCGGGTTAGGGATTTGGTAATGACCGAACAGACGGAAGCGCTAATGCATCAGGATAAAAGGTTTCGAGAGATAGTGACCGCATACTTTGCCTATAACCGCCCATACGCGTATCAAAACCCAAGAACGGTAGCCGAAATAATCGCCAGGCGGTTGGCAACCAGGCGAGATCCACGCGAAACGGTGTTACCAGAGCAACAAGGAGTATTAGCCGACGTTTTGTCGGCGTACGCCGAAAGGATAGGCGGCCTAGGCCTTTCTGCCACTGCTGTTACTATCGAATACCTGAACGATATTTAGGTAGATGATTCTATACCTTGGTCAGGGACTCTGACAGACCACCGTCGAAGGGTATTACCTCGCCGTTCATATCGCCCGTCGCAACTTCGAATATTTTTTCGGCTGCCTGTTCTGGCGTGAACGCTTGTCCATCTGGTACTTGCTGTTCAATTTCGGCGAATTGCTCTGGCGTTAAATCACCTCGGGTCATATCTGTGTCGACTAAGCCTAATCTGACAACGTTGGAGCGGACACCCCATCTCTCTAAGTCAATCGCTACCGTGGCAGAAATTCCCTCTAATGCTGCTTTGCTTCCGGCGTAGCTGGCTTGTCCTTTATGACCGAACTTAGCCACTGAGCCTACCCATGTGACACTTGCCCCCACTTTTCTCATGTATCTTGCGGCTGCTTTAGTGAAGAGGGCAGGTCCGATAACATTGGTTTCGAAAAGATTTCTCCAGCCATCGGCGGTCAGAGAAACAAAGTTGTTATTGTCTGTCATACCGGCGTTGTTAACCAAGCCTTTGATGGCTACTTTGCCGCCTTCGTGAACCGTACCCTTAAACCGATTCTCGGCCTCTTCTACCATGGCTGCTACGGTATTTTCATAAACTTCGTCACCAAGTCCGGCTTCGAACTTAAATTGATGAGCGAATCCCCCGAATGGTGCCAGCGCTTCGTTGGCGTTCGATACACCTATTGGACCGGTTACAGTTACACCAACCAAAGCTCCTGCTTCAGCAAATCTTTGGGCTGTCGCGGCGCCTATGCCTCTGCTCCCGCCAGTGACGATGTAAAATTGACCAGCTAATGGACCTTGTTCTGCTACAGACATTTAGAAAACCTCAATTTAATTCTTAATATTTTGCATCAAACGCAACATTTTGCAAGCATAAGCAGAAACGTTGATGATTTATCTCCAGTTGCTGGCGATGTTTTTGGCTTTTTCGGAGGCTAGACCGAGGTAGTATTTTTGAGGTTCGGTGATGATTTGTTTTTCTTGGGTGCTGAATTTGTCCCAGTAAGATTTGGCTTCAGAGTCGGCGGCGATAACTTCCACCAATGATTTATTAGAATCCAAAGCTTGGTGAGCGAGTGCTTTCGATTTTTCGTGGGCGGAAGCATGGCCATATTTGGCCAGCAGCAAGTAAAGCGGCTCGGCGGCGATGGCGCCGCCGCTCATGGCTAGGTTGCGCTGCATGTTGGCTTCATCGACCTCGACTTTTAACATGGCCGAATTCAGCCGACTTAACATCACGGCCACAGTGGCGACCGGAACAGCGTAGAAGCGGGCCGAGGCCGAATCGGTTAAATCGCGCTGATGCTCACTTATCAGGTTGAGGTTGGCGTTCAGAATTTGCGATAAGACTTGTTTATGCATACTAACTACGTTCTCAAAATTGATCGGATTGCGCTTATGAGCCATGGTTGAGGAGCCGGTCTGGCCGGTTTCGAACTTCTCGCGAATCTCGGCAATTTCACTTCTTTGCAAATGACGCATGTCAGTAGCAAGATTGGCCATGATAGCGGCCATGATGGCCAACTCGTCAAGCAAGCGGACCATGTATTCGGGCGGTACGATTTGGGTGGAAGACTCCGATGGCTCGAGCCCCAGTTTTTCTAGGAACTTTTTCTCGAAAGCCAGCGGATCATCAGTGAAGGCGGACAGGGCATTGTAAGCACCAACCGCACCGGAAAATTTGCCTTTGAGCTGGCCGGCCAGATCTTGAACTGCCATCATCGAATTACCAATTCGACTGACGTATTCACTCATTGCAAAGCCGAAGGTTATCGGCAGGGCGTGCTGGCCATGGGTGCGGCCGATTTGCGGTGTATCGGCATAACGTTCGGTTAATTCAACAAGAGTTTTAAGCAGTTCTTTGGCACGCGGAACAATGAGTTCGTTGGCTGCGGTTTTAAACTGCAGCGAAGTGGCGGTGGAAACGATATCGTAGCTGGTGGCGCCGAAATGGACATAACGCCCGGCATCTTCGCCGGCATATTTTTTAATGACATTCACCAGGGCCTTGATGTCGTGTTTGGTGGTTTTTTCTTCCTGCGCAACTTCTTCGGCTGTGACTCTGGCAGCAGCCGCTTCGATTTTGGCAGCGTCGGCGGTCGAGCAGATCTTAAAATCGGCCAGAGTGTGAGCGAGGGCAGCTTCACAGTAGGCCTTATAGGCAATAGTTGCACGCTCGGAAAGATATTTGGCAATTTCCGGGTCATAGTAACGGTTATCGAGAGGATCAATGCCATCATGAAATGGCTTATCAGATACGGTTGGAAGTTTGAAGGCTTTGAGTGACACTATATTTTCTCCAGTGCTACTATGACATTTTTTTCTATTCTTTTCAAGAGGTTTTCATCGCCGGGTTTGACGAACTTCTGTCCCGTCATTTCCTCGTATAACTCAATGTAGCGCTCCGAAACTGAATTGACAAACTCATCATCCATTTTTGGCATCGGCTGACCTTTTTGGCCCATGAAACCGCGCTCCATCAGCCACTCGCGGACGAACTCTTTGGATAGATGCTTGGGTAATTCCTTACGGTCTTTGAGATAAGTTCGGTAACTGTCGAGGTAGAAGTAACGCGACGAGTCCGGCGTATGAATCTCATCAATTACCAAAATGTCGTCACCTAATTTACCGAACTCGTACTTGGTGTCTGCTAAGTACAAATTGCGTTGAGCTGCCATGGCTTGGCCCTTGGCAAACAACGCGCGGGTTAGTTGCTGGAGCTTGGCCCATTCTTCCTCGGTGGCCAGATCACGACTAATAATCTCTTCCGGGCTGATATCTTCGTCATGTCCGGCTTCGGCTTTAGTGGCTGGTGTCAGAATTGGTTCAGGGAATTCATCATACTCTTTGAGTCCGTCGGGCATTTTCGAGCCAGAAATTGTTCTTTTGCCAGCCTGATACTCGCGCCAAGCGTGGCCGACCAAACAACCGCGGATAACCATCTCGACTTTGAACGGCTGGCACTTTTTACCGATGCTGACATTAGGATCCGGCGCGCTCATCAGCCAGTTCGGCGCCACATCAGATGTGGCGGTTAGAAAATAATCGGAAAGTTGATTGAGAACCTGACCTTTGCATGGAATGCCGTGCGGCAAGATGACATCGAAGGCTGAGATACGGTCGGTGGCGACAGCGACTAAGTATTTATCTTTGATGGTGTAGACGTCACGAACTTTGCCATGATATACACCGGTTTGCCCGGGAAAAGCAAAGTCAGTCGAAGTTATGGCCTTGGAGCTCATACCAGGATACTCTTTCTACTGCAAAGCTTCCTCAGTGCACTAGCCTGCAGTTTGGCTTCGCAGCGTATTAACCAATACGCTTTGTCGCCAGAACTACTGTCTAGCACTACTGATAGAACCTTTTCGCTTACAAAAGGCATCCTGGAATGAGCTCCTATCACTACCTCTATTGTAACGATATGGGTAAAAACTGTAAAATAAGATGTAAAGACAGGAGCAATTAATGGCTAATCCGGTCGTCGGTATTATTATGGGTTCCAAATCGGACCTCGATGTAATGAGTGAGGCAGCCAAAGTTCTAGATGATCTTGGCGTAGCTAGCGAGGTTCGGGTCTTGTCGGCTCACCGGACGCCTGAAGAAACTACCAATTATGTAAAAGAGGCAGCGAACAGGGGCTTGAAAGTCATTATTGCCGGTGCCGGCGGTTCGGCCCACCTGGCCGGCGTGACGGCCGCTCATACCACCCTTCCAGTTATATCGATACCGATTAGACGCCAAGGACAAGGCCAAGAGGCACTACTATCCAATATCGCTATGCCGCCGGGCATACCGCTGGCGACCATGCCAGAAAACGGTGCCAAGAATGCCGCTCTCCTGGCAGCCGCCATACTGTCGCTGGTTGATGACTCGATTGCCAAGCGCTACGAAGTCTACCGTCGCCAAGCTACCGAGGAAGTCAAACGCTCGGATAAAAAACTGCAGCAGCTAGGCTGGGCCGAGTTCCTAAAGGAGAAATAAGTCGATGGCAAACAAGAACGACTCCTACTCCAAATCAGGGGTAGGCTACTCGTCAATTGATCCGATTAAGGTTTTGGCGCAAAAGTTGGCCGTCTCGACCTCTGACAACTTAAAGAATTTTGAGGCCAAGGAAATTGCGGCTAGCCGCGGCGAGTCAGCCTATGTCTGGGAAGAAGCCGATGCCTACCGAGCGCTGGTTATCGAAGGCTTGGGCACTAAAAATCTAGTGGCTGATGAAATGCGCAAGATCAGCGGTAAAAGCTATTACGATCAACTGGCTCAAGACACAGTGGCTATGATTGTTAATGATCTGGTATGTGTTGGGGCGCTGCCGCAAGTCATCAATGCCTACTTTGGCATTGGCGATTCCAAGTGGCTGGAAGATAAACAGCGGGCTTCCGACTTGGTTACTGGCTGGGCCAAGGCTTGCCAAATGAGTGGCGCAGTTTGGGGCGGCGGTGAGACGCCGGTGCTCAAAGGTGTTATTAATCCGGCCACCATCGATTTAGCCGGCTCGTCCGTTGGCATAATTAAACCAAAGGACAGATTGGTGCTGGGCGATAAACTACAGATCGGGGATGCTATCGTTTTGATTGGAAGTAGTGGCATTCATGCCAACGGCCTGACACTGGCTCGTAAGGTTGCTGACGGGCTGCCTGATGGTTATGCTACGAAGCTCGAAGACAGTCGTCTTTACGGTGAGGCTTTGCTGACTCCGACCAATATCTATGTTGATCTAGTTAGGTCACTGCTTGAGCAAAATTTGGACATTCATTACATGGTTAATATCACTGGCCATGGCTGGCGCAAGTTGATGCGGGCTACTCAGCCGTTTAGTTACGTTATTGAACAGGTGTCTGAACCAACGGCCGAGTTCAAATTTATTCAAAAGCAGGCCGGAATCAGCGATCAGGAAATGTATGGCACTTTTAATATGGGAGCCGGCTTCGCCGTTATGTTACCAGTAGGTGATGCAGATCAAGTTCTGCAAACAGCCAAAAAGCTGAACCTCCAAGCCTGGACAGCCGGTAAAGTTGAAGCTGGTCCAAAGCAAGTTGTTATCAAACCAAAAAACATAACCTTTGCCGCTGATGCGCTGGAGGTTAGGTAGTGTACATCTACCACGGTGCTCGAGCGTTATCGGATTTTAGGAAAGAGAAGTTAATTGCCGATATCCGGAGGCTTCAGCCGGCAGTCAAGAACATTGAAGCTCAATACGTTCATTTTGTTGACGCCAAAAAGCTATCAATCGCTGCTCAAAAACAGCTAAAACAATTGTTAGATTACGGTTCGCCTTTCAGTGGCCAGCCAAAAGGTGAGTTATTCCTAGTTACACCAAGAGTCGGTACGATTTCACCGTGGTCATCAAAGGCGACAGATATTGCCAAAAACTGCGCTCTAACCGCGGTGCGCCGTGTCGAGCGTGGCGTAGCCTACTATATTCAGTCGGCCAAGAAAATTAATCGTCAGGTCGTCACCGCGCTTTTGCACGATCGGATGACCGAGGCTGTTTTAGACAGCTTAGAAGCGGCTGAAGTTTTATTTAAAGAATCGAAGCCAAAACCATTAGTGGAGGTTGACATCTTAAAGGAAGGTAAAAGGGTTCTAGCCTCAGCCAATCATTCCATGGGTCTAGCTCTCTCGGTAGAAGAAATTGATTATCTATATGACGCTTATAAAAAGCTAAAGCGTAATCCGACCGACGTCGAGCTGATGATGTTCGCTCAGGTTAATAGCGAACATAGCCGACACAAAATTTTTAACGCCAAATGGATTGTTGACGGCACAGAACAAGAAAAATCGCTATTCCAAATGATCAAGAATACATATAAAAAATCGCATAAAAATATTTTATCGGCTTATTCGGATAACGCAGCTGTGCTTAAAGGCCCTATTGCAGAACGGTTCTTTGCAGATCCAAAAGACCGGATATATCGACCTCATAAAGAATTGGTTCATATGGACATTAAAGCAGAGACACACAACCACCCGACAGCGATTGCACCAAACCCGGGCGCGGGTACTGGTACGGGTGGCGAGATCCGTGATGAAGGAACCGCCGGCCAGGGCTCCAAGCCGAAAGTCGGCATGGCGGGCTACACCGTTTCTAACCTTAATTTACCCGGTGCTAAACGGCCTTGGGAGAAGAATTACGGTAAACCGGGATACATGGTTTCGCCACTCGACATAATGATAGAGGCGCCTCTTGGAGCATCGGGTTATGGAAATGAATATGGTAAGCCGACAACTCTAGGTTATTTTCGGACGTATGAACAAGAAGTCGGCGATCAAATGTGGGGTTACCACAAACCGATAATGATAGCCGGAGGTATCGGCAATATACGTGACGAGCATGTCGATAAAAAGCCGGTACCGAGCGGATCGTTGATTATTCAACTTGGCGGGCCGGCCATGCTGATAGGACTGGGCGGAGCTGCCGGCTCAAGCATGCAAAGCGGGCAGAGTAGCGAAAAGTTGGACTTTGCTTCTGTACAGCGTGCTAATCCGGAAATGCAGCGGCGGGCTCAAGAAGTCATCGATTATTGCTGGTCTTTAGGCAAGGATAACCCAGTACTTTCGATTCATGATGTTGGCGGAGGAGGTTTAGCTGTGGCGCTGCCGGAAATAGTGCACAATGCCGGGTTAGGTGCCGTGTTTGAACTACGCGATGTTCCAAACGCCGAACCTGGCATGGCGCCGATGGAGATTTGGTGTAATGAATCCCAAGAACGCTACGTTTTAGCTATTGCTCCAAAGGACTTAGGCAAATTTAAAGCTATTTGCGAAAAAGAGCGCTGCCCGTTTGCCGTGGTTGGAAAGGCAACCAAAGAGAAAAGGTTGCTCCTGCACGACAGCTACTTCGACAGTAATCCGATTAATCTGCCGATTGATGTTCTTTTTGGCAACCCGCCAAGAATGAAGCGAACATTTAGAAGCCAAAGGATTAGACGCAAAAAACTGACAGTTAAAGACATAGATATTGTTGAAGCCGCGGAGAGTGTCCTAAGTTTACCGGCTGTCGGCAGCAAAAAGTTTTTAATAACTATCGGTGACCGAACCGTTGGTGGTTTGGTCAGGCGCGATCAAATGGTCGGACCGTGGCAAGTACCGGTCAGCGACGTAGCTGTTACAGCAACGGCTATAACTAGTCAGACAGGCGAAGCTATGGCGCTAGGAGAACGTCCGACCTTGGCTTTAATTAGCGCGGCGGCCTCGGTCCGTATGGCGATTGGTGAAACCATAACCAACATTACCGCCGCCGATATTGGCGAAATATCCGATATCAAACTATCGGCTAACTGGATGGCGGCGGCAGGATCACCAGGCCAAGATCAACAACTTTTTGAAGGTGTTAAAACTGCCGGCGAAGAATTTTGCCCGGCATTAGGAATCACTATCCCGGTAGGCAAGGATTCGCTGAGCATGCGCACTTTTTGGCAAGAAGATAGCCGTCAAAAATCAGTCGTTTCGCCGTTATCTTTGGTAGCTACAGCCTTTGCGCCCGTGATAGACATTGCGAAAACGTTGACACCCGAGCTGCAAAACACCGATAGCCGATTGATATTGGTAGATCTGGGTGCCGGCAAAAATCGCTTGGGCGGGTCGGCGTTGGCGCAGGTTTACAATCAAGTCGGCGACCAGGCACCTGATATCGATCCAGAGATACTAAGGAATTTCTTTAATCTTATCAGCAAACTGAAGAAGGACGGCCTAATACTTGCTTACCACGACCGTTCCGATGGCGGTCTATTTACGACCTTGTGTGAAATGTCATTCGCTAGCCGTTTAGGCTTAGATATCCAACTAGGCAATTTGCACGGTGGCACCCTCCAAAAACTATTTAATGAGGAACTAGGTGCAGTCATCCAGATTCGTAAAAAAGATGAAGCGAAAGTTCTATCAGTTTTAGAAAAAGCCCTGGGCAAACATGTCTACGTCATCGGCTCGCCGCGCGATGGCCAAAAACTGATAATCAGCCAAGGCGCCGAAATCATCTATCAAAATAGTCGCAAAGAGTTGGAAAGGCTTTGGGCTGATACCAGCTGGCGGATTCAAAAGTTACGTGACAATCCGAAATTGGCTGACCAAGAATATGCGGCCATTGCCGACGATGAGGATCCTGGTCTTTTTGCAAAAGAGAATTTTCAACCGTCAACTAAAAAATATCGTGCTAAGCCCGAAGTCGCTATCTTACGCGAACAAGGTGTTAACGGTCAGGTGGAGATGGCCGCCGGTTTTAGCCTAGCTGGTTTCGATGCCGTGGACGTTCATTTGACTGACTTAAGTTCCGGTCGGGTCTCACTGGATGATTTTAGAGGCTTGGTAGCCTGTGGCGGTTTTAGTTATGGTGACGTTTTGGGTGCCGGCGAAGGCATGGCTAAATCGATTTTATTCAATAGCGATCTTCGGCAAATGTTTAAGAATTTTTTTGCTAGGCCTGATACATTCAGCCTTGGCGTTTGCAATGGCTGCCAAATGTTTGCCGCTCTGAAAGGGTTAATTCCGGGAGCTGACCATTGGCCGCGGTTTGTCAAAAACAGCTCTGAACAGTTTGAAGGCCGATTTGTCCTAACCCAAGTTAAGGAGTCGCCGTCGGTTTTACTTCGAGACATGGCCGGTTGGCGCTTGCCGATTCCAACAGCCCACGGCGAGGGAAGGGCCGAATTTAGCGAGCCGGCTATGGTCAAAGCTAGCCTCAAAAATAAGCTTGTCACACTGCAGTTTGTTGATAACTACGGCCGGGTTACTGAAAGTTACCCTGCTAACCCGAATGGTTCACCACTCGGCATCGCTGGTCTGACTTCGACTGACGGACGAGCTACCATTGTTATGCCGCACCCAGAGCGAGCCTTTTTGACCAAACAACTATCCTGGCATCCGGCCGGTTGGTCAAACTATTCACCTTGGTTCAAACTGTTTCAAAACGCCCGTGACTTTGTCGGTTAAAGGTGATCGTGACATATCTCACATCAACTTAAATCGCCTGTGGTAAAATTGGGCTGCCATTTTGACTTGATGGAGCTAGCATGGATAAAGGCAAAAACAAACTATACGACGTTGCTATCAAAGCCCACGATATTTTATTTACAGCTAATAGTGTTTTTCCTTTTATCCTTTTCCCGGACACAATTACAATCGACCGCGAAAAAGTAACTATTGTACACCGTCCCTTCTTTCGAATGGCCAAAATAGTTAGCGTCCGGATACATGATCTGTTGAATGTAGAGTCAGATGTCGGGCCATTTTTTGGCACAGTTCATTTAACCTCGAGATATTTCCTTAATAATCCAGAATCAATCAACTTTTTATGGCGCAGCGAGGCAGCCAAAGCTCAAAGACTCCTGCAAGGCTATATTATTGCCCAACATGAGAATGTTAACTGTTCTAATATTCCAATAGACGAGCTTATCGTGCTGCTTGATGATCTTGGCCGCGGCACTTCCGATTAACGCCGCTCATCTGCTAGGGTTGATAGTTCTCACATTTATGTTATAATTTATCCAAATGAGAAGCTTAGAAGGTGTCAGTTTTTCCCCATCCCTTGGAATCGACGGCGGGGAGCTGTCTGCTAATGGTCCAGAGGTAACTAAAAACTGGCGTGAGCGCAATCCGGTACCGATATTCATTGAGAGCCCGACTGTAATTACAGGCAATAACATTCTGGCTGGTGAAAGTGCGGTATGGCCCGAAGACGAAGCCGGTTTGATTGAAACGCTTGAGCCAGTGCGACGACAGTTTTTTAACGGTATTTATGCCGGATTCGAGGCCGGCTTTAAGCCAAACGATAACTTAACTTCCTACATGCTGTGGCAGCCAGGTAAGAAATTACCAAAGGAATATCATAAAGAGAAAAGATGGGTAGCCTTTAACCCGGTTTACTTGGGGCCGATGAGTTCAGGTCTGGTAGAGGCGTTAGTAGAACCGGATATAGAGAAGTTCAAAGAGAGGCTAAGAGCTACCACACCTGAGGTGTTACCGTTATCCTTTACAATGGCCCCCGAAATGGGTGTGAGAATAGCTCAACCGGATTTCGTCAATGTGGTATTCATCCAAGATAATTTCCGAATCATCGATAAATTACCAGCTGACTATCGAGTAGCCCTGTGCCGCTCATTCATGGCTGGATTAGGATCTTGGAAAGTTGACATCGCCACTTATAGTCTCGACGAAAAAGGCAATGCCACTCTTAACAATGTGACGATGGGCAGTTTGGAAGGCGGCCACCCATCATTCGGACTCGATGATTTAGATGAGCTCGGTTGGCGACATAAGATCTTCGCCTGCACTAATAAAGTCGATGTCCATAGTGTACCAGCGGCAAAAGATCAACCGATACCGTACGAACAATGGGTGAGTTCGCCAGCGGTTGAAGGTGTACGGGCCAGCGGACGCATCCTGGGCGCTAAAGGTCTCTTGTCCGATTCGGTGTTAATGAATAAATTGGTTGCCAACGAATTTTTAGTAGAGAAGCTGAAGGGCTTAGCCCGTTTCTCGCAGCAAGGTGAGGGTGCTTTATTCGCGTGGGACCCAGTTATCGGCCGTTTGGTCGTGTCGTGTACCGGCCAAATGGGCGCGATGAAATCAGCTCTCGAACTAAATGAAGTAGTAGCAATCAGACCACTCTTGCCACAAGAGAGGAAAAAAGAGGAAGAAAAAATCGGCATGATTCCGGTCGCGGGTCAGGGTGAGCCACTTAAGCCGTCCGTTGAAGGTCCGGAATTCGGCTTCCCGATGTGGGGGCTTTTGGAAGACAACCCAGTCTGGCTTAATGAGCGCGAAGGCGGTTTCGTGATAACCGCCGATGGCGAAGGGGCATATAAGGTTCCGCCGATCAGGGCCGGCGGGCACTTACATCGAGGAGTCGTTCCACAAAATAATTCAAGGGTCGTCCACATGGAAACCTCAGTCCAAGAATGGCCGCCGGTTGGCTGTGGTGTCGATGCCAGCGATGAATATAGCCACTTTGTTTTCAAGAGAGCCGTTGATCTTTGGGAACAATCCGGTCGGCAGATTGAGTTTGTGACATTTCCGGTACACGGGCATAGCACGAACTATCTGCAGTTTTATGTTGAGGGTAAAACCAATCCGGCCAACCATGCCGAATCATTAGCCGAAGTTCTCGATAGCGGTCAATTGAAGTTCACGCCGGATGTTCCTCAAGTTAGCCAGCGGATTATTCCGACTATAGACAAGACTTAAAATACTCAGTGGTGGTGGCGCTTTTTGAGTTGGGCTAAATGCAGCCGGGCGGTGTGTTGGTGTAGGACATGCTTAGCTTCATCAAGGGCTTGGCGAGAATCGGCTGTTTCGACCAATTTTTGAGCTCTTGCCAGAGCCTCCTGGGCTTCTCTTTCGACCACTTCTTCAGACGTGGTGACATCATCAGTAATAAAACGGGCCTCTTTGCCCTCAATCTGTAAAATACCGCCGTAAACTGCAAAATGCTCCATCTCGCGAGCCGAGTCACTGCTTTTGTGTCTAATGCTTAAAACTCCCGGTGCCCCGGCTGAGAGCAGCGGCATATGATCTTCGGCAATGGCAATTACACCGTCTTTGGTTGGCACCAAGACCTCGTAGACATCGTCGTCAAACTTGATGCCATCACCTGATATCAGCTGGAATTTGAGGCTCATCCCATTAGACTCTTTGCTAACAAAAATGTTAGTTTGTTTGTAAGTAATTCACGGCTGCATCGTGGGAGTCTAACGGGATAGACCCCGTTAGAAATCTGATTCGGCTTTAGCGAATCAGAAGTTTTGCTTGCAAAGCTATTTCTAATCGGGGTCACTTTTCTTATTTAACCTCGTCGATTCTACCTTTCATATAGAAAGCCTGCTCGGTCTTTTTATCGTGCTTGCCGTCGATTATTTCGCGGAAACCCTTAACTGTTTCGGCCAGCGGCACATAGGCTCCTTTACTACCGGTAAAGGCCTCGGCCACGAACATCGGTTGAGTCAAAAAGCGTTGAATGCGACGGGCTCGGTTGACAGTCTGCTTATCTTCGTCGGATAACTCTTCCATGCCTAGAATGGCAATAATGTCCTGTAAGTCTTTGTATCGTTGCAAAATGCGCTGGACTTCACGGGCCACATCATAATGTTCCTGTCCAACCACGTCGGCCTCCAGAGCGGTAGAAGTTGAATCCAATGGATCGACTGCCGGATAAAGTCCAAGTTCGGTTAGTGCACGGCTCAAGACAACTGTTGAATCAAGATGGGCAAAGGTGGTGGCTGGTGCCGGATCAGTAAAGTCATCGGCCGGCACATAAACTGCTTGAACAGAAGTAACTGAACCTTTTTTGGTGGAAGTAATACGTTCTTGCAAATCACCCATTTCGGTCGCCAGATTCGGTTGATAACCAACGGCGCTCGGCATGCGCCCCAGCAGGGCCGAGACCTCGGAGCCAGCCTGGGTAAAACGGAAGATGTTATCAATAAACAGCAAGACATCGGCGCCCTGATCACGGAAACTTTCGGCGATGGTTAATCCGGTTAAACCAACTCGCAGACGGGCACCGGGCGGCTCATTCATTTGGCCGAAAACCATGGCTGTTTTATCAAGTACACCGGAATGCTTCATCTCGTAATACAGGTCATTGCCTTCTCGGGTGCGCTCGCCTACGCCGGCAAAGACCGACTTACCTTTGTGGAATTTAGCAATGTTATTGATGAGCTCTTGAATAAAGACAGTTTTGCCAACACCGGCTCCGCCAAACAGACCGACTTTACCACCTTTAATGATTGGACAAATCAGGTCAATAACTTTAATGCCGGTTTCTAAAACTTCAGTTTTGGGGCTCTGATCAATCAGGCTGGGGGCCTCAGCATGGATGGGATATAGCTTAGCTTTTGGTTTCGGTTTTTCGTCAATCGGCTCGCCAACCACGTTGAGGACTCGGCCGAGTGTGGCATCGCCGGTTGGTACTGAGATTGGTTGGCCGCTGTCAAAGACCGCAGCGCCACGTCTTAAACCGTCAGTTGGACCCATAGCGACGGCTCGAACAGCGCTTTTGCTTAAGTGTTGGGCTACTTCCAGCACTAATTTTTTGCCGCCTAACTCAAGCTGCAGGGCATTAAAAATGGCTGGCAAATTACCTTCAAATTCGGCATCAACGACGACACCGACAATCTGTGTAACTGCTCCCTTGGCATTGGTTGATGTGTTTTGTGGCATTTATTCCTCCTTTTAAGCTATGGCCTCGGCGGCTGAGATTATTTCGGCCATCTCCTGGGTGATAGCCGCCTGGCGAGTGGCGTTAAGTTCCAATGTCAAGCCGTCTATCAAATCACCGGCGTTGCGGTTGGCATTATTCATGCTTATCATCCGCATGGCGTGTTCGGCAGCGGCGGCCTCAATGCGCGCCCGCCATAGGCTGGCTTGCAGATATAGTTTGATAGCGCTGTCTAGTACTACCTCAGCATTGGGCTCCAGCTCATAGACTATTTCGGCCGGTCCCTTGGCATCGGCGACTTCCTCCGGCGGCTTAATCGGCACTAGATTGAGCGTGCGAACTCTTTGGGATAGAGTCGAAAGAGATTCGGTATAAATTAGATCAATCGCGCCAAACTTACCAGCCATAACAGCGTCAGTAATTGTTTCAATAACCGGGGCAAAAATATTAATATCCGGAATATCAGCTATATTTTCGTATTCACCTAGCAGTTCAATGTTAGTGCCACGGGCAAAATAGCGGGCTCCCTTTCGCCCGTAAGTGATCACTGACGGCCTGGTACCACTTTTTTTATCAGCCGCAAAGGCGGTAGCTGCGGCATTGAAAATATTGGCATTGTAGGCGCCGGCTAGGCCTCTGTCACTGTTAAAAATTATGTAAAGTTTGTTATCACCCACCGGTCGAAAGAATGGATTGTACTTAATTTCTACATTAGCTGACAGGCGTCCCAAGGCTGTCATGGCCGCGTCGGCGTAGGTGTGCGCTTTAGACGCGGCGTCTTGAACTCGGCGCATTTTAGTAGCAGCTACCAACTCCATGGCCTTGGTAATCTGCTGAGTATTACCGACAGAGCGGATACGCCGTTTTAAGGCCTGAGTATTAGCCATCGGCGCTCCGTTCGGTCGCTTCAGCTGAAAGCGGAAAGCTATAAGCTGAGAGCCGAACTGTAGCGACTAGGGGCTTTAGGCATTGGATTCTAAGCTGGAGAAAAGAAGTCATTTCTTTTCTCCTTTGTAGCCTTTGGCTACAGCTTGAGCAACCTGAAGGATAGTTTTTTTGGCAACTTCGGTCGGCTTATCACCTTTTTGGAGTTCGCCGGTAAGCTTGGCGTGCTTTTGTTCTAACATTCGCAACATCGCCTCCTGGGCGGCTTTGACATTCTCAATCGCCACCTCATCAAAGGCGCCTTCTGTGGCCGCCAAGATGCTGGCCACTTGTTGCCATAAAGTTAGCAGTGAATGCTGAGGCTGTTTTAAGATCTCGGTTAACAAGCGGCCGCGGCTGAGGCGGGCTTGAGTTTCTGGATCGAGGTCGGAAGCCAATTGTGAGAAAGCTGCCAGTTCCCGATATTGAGCCAAATCCAAACGCAACCGCCCGGCAACTGACTTAATGGCCGGTGGTTGGGCATCGCCGCCGACTCGCGAGACGCTCAGACCAACCGAAATAGCCGGTCTAACACCTTGATAAAATAGGTCAGTTTCTAGATAAATTTGGCCGTCAGTAATCGAAATAACATTAGTTGGAATATAAGCGCTAACATCGCCGGCTTGGGTCTCAATAATTGGTAAGGCCGTTAAGCTACCGCCGCCGAGCTTATCCGACAATTTGGCTGCTCGTTCCAGCAAGCGGGAATGAAGGTAGAAGACATCGCCCGGATAGGCTTCGCGTCCCGGCGGACGGCGCAGCAGCAGAGCCATCTGTCGATAAGCCACGGCGTGCTTAGATAAATCATCATACACAATCAGGGCGTGCCGCTTGTTATCGCGGAACCATTCGCCAATAGCGCAGCCGCTGTAAGGGGCCAGATATTGCAAGGGTGCCGGATCGGTCGGCGAGGTGGCCACAATGATGGTGTTGTCCATCGCTCCTTCGTGTTTGAGCCGGTCGATCAGCCGGGCAATCTTAGCCTTTTTCTGGCTAATGGCTACATAAATGCTAACGATGCCGGTCTTTTGGCGAGCTTGGTTGATGATGGCATCCATGGCGATAACCGATTTGCCGGTTTGCCGGTCGCCGTAGATTAGCTCGCGTTGACCCCGTCCGATTGGAATCATGGCATCAATCGCCACAATTCCGGTAGGCACTGGTTCGGAGACTTTTTTACGATCCAGCACGGTTGGCGCCAGCCGCTCGACTTCAGAAGTAGCCTTAGTCTTAATTGGTCCTTTGCCATCCAGCGGTAACCCGAGTGGATCAATCACCCGGCCAATGAGTTCCGGCCCGACCGGCACGGATAGAATCCGACCAGTCAAGCGAACTCGCGCACCAGCCTTAACAGCCTGGTCCTCGGCTAGCAGTACGGCGCCAATTTCATCCTCCATCAGATTAAGCGCAAAGGCTGAAACTTTGCGGCCAGCCAGTCCATCAATTTCGATAAGTTCGCCAAAACCACAGTCGCGCAAGCCGTAAATCCAAGCCACGCCATCGCCAACCCTCAGCACGACACCTGAAGATTTTTCGTCCCCAATATCTTTGAGATCGGCAATCGACCGGCGAACTTCACCGGCTAACTGTTTTATATTGTTATTAAATTCAGCCACGAACACCTTCCTTAATATCGGCTAGCCGGCGGGCAATGGTCTTATCCCAAGTGTGATTGGCAGTTTCGATCCGAACACCGCCGATAACGGCCTTGTCGATTTCTTCTTCTAGAATAACATTCTTAACGCCCACTGCTTTTTTCAGCTGAGTCTTAAGCTGCTGGCGAAGTTGGTTTGTCAACGATGTAGCGGTAGTGACTTTGGCGTGAGCCAGCAGGCCGCGATTTTCTAACTCGTGAGCAACATCTTCCATCAATAAATCGGTTTCCTTTTTATTTTTGGTGGCAATCAAAGCCGCTGCCACGTTCTTTGATAGTTCAGTCCTTGATTTTCGGCCAATCAGATGGTCAATAATGTAGTCAGCCAATTGGCGCCGAGAAAAGGTCAAAGTCATCCCATTAGCCTCCAGGCTATCAAAGTTTGTATGACTGACGAAAACTCATCTGATCGGCATTGTCGTCGGCTAACGGGATAGACCCCGTTAGAAATCTGATTTGCTAGCAAATCAGAAGATGTCTTTGACATGCTATTTCTAAGCGGGGTCATGCCAACTCCTTAATGCTTTGCTCAATTAACCGTCTGTCATCGGAAGCCGTTAGTTTGGTACGCAGAACTTTCTCGGTGGCTTCGGTGACTAGACCGGCCAGTTCTTCTTTAAGTTCATCGCGCAGCTTAGCTCGTTCCTGGGCCAGTTGAGCTTCAGCTTCTTTAATTATTCGCAGCGATTGGACGTGAGCATCACCTTCGGCTGCAGATACTACCTCTCGAGCCTGAGTTTTGGCTTCCAGTATGGCCGTGTCCGCCTGCTCGCGGGTTTTATGCAAAATCTGACCGGCTTGTTCTTCGGCCCGAGCTAGTGTCTCTTCTGTTTCCTTGGCTTGGACTAAACTTTTTTCTAGCGTCTGACGACGGTCTTCAAGCGTTTTGGTTAGGGGCGGTAACACCCAGCGCTTAATGATCAGCAGCACAATTACGAAGGTGATTAGCTGGAAAATAAAAGATTTGAGATTGATGTTAAAAGCGCTAATGCCACCTTGCGGGCTGTCAGCTTCAGCAAATTTGATTATCAAAATCTCTCCCAAGACCATCTTCCCCTATTTAGCTGGTAGTAAAGAGTATTAGAAGGACGAAGGCCAAAACGGCGTCAACCAGACCAATCATGATGAAGGCCGTGGCTAAAATTTTACCTTGCATTTCCGGATTACGACCAACCGCTGCAACTACGGCGGCGCCGACTAGGCCGATGCCGACGGCCGGGCCAATTGCACCTAGGCCAATGGTCAAACCTTTAATTAATGCTGGATCAACATTTTCCATATGTTCTCCCTATTTACTTGAACTTATTAATAATTTAATCAACACCTTATGTTTAAGCAGTCGCTGGAGCTTCAGGCGACTTACTTCCTCCTTCATGCGAGACGGCCGTCACTAAATAAGTGGCTGTTAACATCATAAACAAATAAGCCTGGACAAGCGAGAAGAAAATTTCTAAAAACATGATTGGTAAGGATGCTGCCCAGGCAAAATTACCAGCCAGAGCCGAGATGGCATGAAGCAGGGCTTCGCCGCCATAAATTACACCAAAAAGTCGCAGACTAAGCGTCACCAAGCGCAGAACTTCACCAAACAATTCATTCAAACCAATAAAGATGTTCATCGGGTTAAATAGATTGCCGGAAAAGTAGTAGCGGAACCGGCCGACAAGGCCAAGTTCGCGCAGAGCATAAATATGGACGACTAAAAGAGACAGTACAGCCATCGCCAGGGTGGAGTTGAGGTCGGTCGTAAAAGCCCGTAGCAGCGAAGTTTGCTCGCCATTAACATTAACCGAAATACTACCAACTCCCGGCAGTAAACCACTAAGGTTACCAGCCAGAATAAAGACAAACAGGGTTAGCAGCAGTGGGAAAAAGCGCATGGCGCGCCGGCGGTCGCCAAAGGCATCGGCCATCAGATCAAATACTAAATCCACCAAAGATTCTATGTAAAAAGCCAGCCGACTTTTGGGCCAAGCCTGAGAGGCTCGAGCGGCCAGTCCAAAAAGCCCTAACACAAAGAGGGCGGTGAGAAGACCAAACAGCATACTGTTGGTAAAAACAAAGGGGCCAATATTAAACAGTTTTTCGGCCGACAAAGGGACGTTTTCGGCAGTTTGGGCAGCCAAAACCGGCACTAACATTTGGAACCCCCGTCATCAGCAAAGGCGGCGGCTATCATCTTATCGATGGTCGCTAGACACTTCTGAATCATTCCCTATAAGTTTAACGGCTAAAAGGTTAAGTTTCAAATTTTTTTATCTGTTAGTTTAATTTTAGCCTTATACTTAATTCATATGGGAGAGCTACCGCCGACGATTTTGGTAATTTTTGGGATAACCGGCGACTTATCGCACCGCAAGCTGCTGCCGGCACTGGCCGAGATAAAAAAGGCGGGGCAGCTGCCCGTCAAATTTAAACTTCTTGGTATCAGCCGGCGCGCAATTACTAAGAGCCAAGTTCTAACTAAAGACTGTGCTGATCTTGCTAATTTGCTGGAAGTTCATACCATGGACGTCAGCCAACCAGCCGAATATCAAAAACTTAAGCAGAAGCTCGACTCATACGGCCATGGCTGGCAAATCATTTTCTATTTTGCCGTACCGCCAAAAGCCGTTCTGCCGATTGTCCGCCATTTAAGCCAGGCAGGCTTGAACCTGCCTCACACCAAACTGCTTTTAGAAAAGCCCTTTGGCGTCGATTACCATTCTGCCAAAGAGTTAATTTCAGAGATGGAAGCTCATTTCAAAGAGCAGCAAGTGTTTCGGATCGATCATTATTTGGCCAAAGAAATGGCCCAGAATATTACTGTTTTTTTGGGTAGCAACACCATTTTTCGCGATCTTTGGAGCAATGAATTTATTGAGTCAATCGAAATTACGGCCTTGGAGAAAATTGGTATCGAGGGCCGAATTGAACTGTGGGAATCCACTGGCACGTTGCGCGATTTTGTCCAAAGCCACTTGCTGCAGATGACGGCTTTGATTTTGATGAAACCTTGCTCGGACATTTTTGATTTTGACGAAATACCGCGCCGCCGTCTGGCGGCGCTCGAAGCCATAAAGCCAGCGATTCCCTCCAAGGCTGTTCGTGCCCAGTATCAAGGCTACCGCACAGAAGTTGGTAACCCAGGTTCATTTGTTGAAAGCTTCGTCCATTTAACAGTTGAATCAAATGATCCGCGTTGGCGCGGTGTGCCAATTTATCTGATGACCGGTAAAAAGCTGGATGAAAAATTTACTTCCATTCGTGTACGCTTTAAGCAAACTGATGCTTCGGCTACCAATTTGTTGATTTTTCGCATCCAGCCAAACGAAGGCATTGAAATCGATCTTTGGGTTAAAAAACCCGGCCTTAAGCGCGAGCTGCAAAAATTAAAATTGGATTTTAGCTACGACCAATCGTCACGGCTGCCGGATGCCTATGAAATGGTAATAGTCGATGCCGTCCGCTCCAATCACAGCCTATTTGCTTCCAGCGCCGAAGTTTTAGCCAGCTGGAAAATTCTGCAGCCGTTGCTGGAGTCCTGGCTCAAAGGCGGGGAAGGCCTGAAATTTTATAAGCCCGGCAGCACTTACGAAGAAGTTCTCAAAGCTTAATCAAAACTAAAATAGTTCTTCGTAATATCTCTAAGATATCCCCTAAGCACTTCATTGAAATATTTAAATATTTAGATATTTCTATATCCAGAATGTGATTGATTTGTTGAATCGTTAGTTTTGGAATTTCTAGTTCGGTATAATAAATGTCTATGTCAGCTCCTATAATTGAGGTGCGCGATGTGGTCAAAACGTTTGGCAAAATTAAAGCTGTTGACCGGGTCAGCTTCGCAATCAAACGTGGTGAAATATTTGCCTTTTTAGGCCCCAATGGCGCCGGCAAAAGTACCACCATCAAGATGCTGACAACCATGCTACGGCCAACTGCTGGCGAACTCTATCTGGATGGTCACGATGTAACTCGTGAGCAAGCCAAGGCCCGCAAATCTTTTGGCATAGTTTTTCAAGACCCGGCCGTGGAAGAAGAATTGACGGCTTACGAGAACATGCTGTTTCATGCCGTACTTTACGGTGTACCAAAAGCCGAACAGCAACCACGCATTCGCAAATTGATGGCACTAGTTGACCTTTGGGAACGCAAAGATTCACTAGTGCGAACATTTTCGGGCGGCATGCGCCGCCGGCTGGAAGTGGCCCGCGGTCTGCTGCATCATCCCAAAATCTTGTTTCTCGATGAGCCAACACTCGGCCTTGATACCCAAACCCGCAACATTTTGTGGAATTATGTGCGCAAACTTAGCCAAAACGAGGGGATGACCATTTTCTTTACCACCCACTATCTTGATGAGGCCGAAGACGTAGCCCAGCGGATCGCCATCATTGATCATGGCAAAATTGTGGCCACCGGCACCGCCGCCCAGCTAGCTAAACAGACCAAGACCAAAAATCTTGAAGAGGCCTATTTAAAACTGACTGGTGAAGGCATACGCGATGAAGTTTCCGAAGATTTTAATGGGCTCAATGTCCGAAGCGTAATGCGAGGCAGATAATGGCTGAAGTCTACATTTTGTGGTGGCGCCACATGAAGCGCTATCTGCGGACTCGGTCGCGGATTATCGGCGCCGTTGGCCAGCCGCTGCTTTTCCTACTGGCACTGGGCTATGGTCTCGGCTCGGTTTATAAGCAGGCCGGGCAGGGCAACTACCTGCATTTTTTGGTGGCCGGTGTCATTTTGCAGACTATTTTATTCTCCGGCGTTTTTTGGGGCATGCAGATACTCTTCGACAAGCGCTTTGGGTTTTTAAAAGAAATGATGGTGGCACCCATCTCGCGCCTTAGGATACTTCTAGGCAACGCTCTGGGCGGGGCAACTATCTCACTATTTCAGGGTGCCTTGGTATTTATAATCGCCCTGGCTATCGGTTTTAGGCCGGACAATTGGGCGCTTTTTCCACTGGCAGCCCTGATTATGCTGATACTGTCTTTGGCTTTGACTAGCTTCGGGGCGGGCCTGGCCAGCATGGTTGACGACTTTCAGGGCTTTCAAGCCATCAACAACTTTTTGGTCTTTCCGTTATTTTTTCTGTCCAGTGCGCTCTATCCGCTAACCAATGCCCCGGAATTGTTACGGATTCTCGGTACTATTAATCCCTTAAGTTACGGCGTTGATGCTCTGCGTTACAGCTTGATAGGCGAGACCCATTTTGGACTCGCCAAGGACATGCTCATCATTGGCCTCACATTAGTCGTTTGTGTTTGGTTTGCGGTTAATCGCTTCAACCGCCTCCAGGTGTAACCTCTTTACCCTAGCCCCTACACCCTATAACCTATGATTATGGAACAACCATTGGCCGATAGGATGCGGCCGCAGAAGTTGGAACAGGTAGTTGGCCAAGCCCATATTCTGGGTGAAGGCAAATTATTGCAAAAACTTGTCAAAGCCGGCAAGCCATTTAGTTTGATTTTCTGGGGGCCACCAGGTAGCGGCAAAACAACTCTAGCGCGCATCATTGCCAGTGAAATGAAAGCCGATTTTGTGGAAATTTCTGCTGTTATGGCCGGTAAAGCCGATGTCACCAAAGTTGTTGAGCGAGCCAGGAGAAATGAGCAGGGAGATACTACAAAAAGCCCGGCTAGAACCGTGCTTTTTGTGGATGAGATACATAGATTTAATAAAGCTCAGCAGGACGCCTTTTTGCCGCATGTTGAATCCGGTTTAATTACGTTAATTGGCGCAACCACCGAGAATCCGAGCTTTGAGGTTATCTCGCCATTGCTTTCCCGCAGCCGGGTAATTGTGCTCGAACCACTAGCTAAGAAAGACGTTATAAGCATTATCAAAAGGGCTGCTAAAACAGAAAAGATTCCTGCTAAACGATTACCGGATGAAAGCATTGATTTAATAGCCGAGTTGTCTGGCGGTGACGGCCGGATTGCTTTGAATACACTGGAAATGGCCATGCAATTAACTCGTGGCAAAATAGCACCGGCTATGGTGGAGGCTGCTGCCCAGGCCAGGATTCCGGGTTATGACAAACTGGGCGAATATCATTACAACCTCATCAGCGCCTTTATCAAAAGCTTACGCGGCAGCCAACCGACGGCCGCACTGTACTACATGGCCCGCATGCTGCAGGCTGGCGAAGATCCAAAGTTTATTGCCCGCCGGATGGTGATTTTTGCATCCGAAGATATTGGCTTGGCCGCACCGGCGGCGCTTAATCTAGCGGTTTCAACTTTCTTAGCGGTTGAACGGATTGGCATGCCGGAGTGCCAATTCAACCTATTCCAATGTGCCACTGTAATGGCCAAAGCACCCAAGTCCCGTGAAATTACCGGTGCTATGCTCAAAGCTTTAGCAGCCGGACGGGATTACCCGGATTTGCCGGTACCGCTGCACCTGCGTAATGCACCCACAAAGCTCATGCAAGATCTTGGATACCAAAAAGGCTACAAATGGCAATCCGGCTTCAAGCACAAGGAGGGCTTTCTGCCGCCAGAACTTGCTGGCAGCAGTTTTTTCGATTAGACTAAGCTGTATTAACAATTTAAATATCAAGAGAGCAGGGAGGGAACGAGCCCAGTGATCTGCCGACAACCCTTCGACAAGCTCAGGGTCGACCCGCTTATCGAAAAGGTGTCAAGTCTCGCCCGTTTGAGCGGGAAAGATATGAAAAGAATTTTCTTAATCCTTTCCCGTATAGAGAGGATTTTTTAATGTCAAAAAACAGTCGGGATCCAGTGACGTCCTTTTTGATGAAGGGCTTGTCCCATTTTGCTTCGGAGTCGGTTTGCGCCGGCCACCCCGACAAAATCTGCGACCAAATTAGTGACGCTATTTTGGATGAAGTGCTGAAGAAGGATCTTGATTGTCATGTCCAAGTTGAGACCATGGCCGGCAAAGACATGCTAGTTCTGTCCGGTGAAATTAAAACCAGCGCTCAAAAAATTGACTTTGAAAAAATTGCTCGAGCGCAAATTAAACGACTTGGCTATACCGAGCCAGCTTGGGGTTTCTCCGATCAATCACCGATAAAAATTAATATCCATGAACAATCACCGGAGATAGCCGTCGCGGTTGACCACAAAGGTGCTGGTGATCAGGGAATGATGTTTGGTTTTGCTTGCCTAGAGACGCCGGAACTAATGCCACTACCAATCATGCTGGCTCACCTGTTGGTGCGTAATATTGATATGGCTCGCCAAAGCGGCCGGCTAAATTATTTACGGCCCGACGGCAAGTCTCAAGTGGTGGTTCGCTATAAAGATGGTAAGCCGGTTGGTGTTGAGCATGTAACTTTGGCCGTGCCTCACGACGAATCGGTTGATAACGAACAGCTGCGCAATGATTGTTATAACAAAGTTATAACACCGGCCTTGGAAAGTTATGGCTTGGTAGTTGCAAAATCGTCGGTCGTGGTTAATGGCACGGGCGTCTGGCATCATCCTGGACCGGCTCAAGATACCGGCCTGACTGGACGCAAGATCAATGTCGATAGCTATGGTGGCTACGCCCGAGTTGGCGGCGGCAGCTTTTCCGGCAAAGATGCTACCAAGGTTGATCGTTCCGGTGCCTACGCGGCTCGCTTTATTGCTAAAAACATCGTAGCTGCCGGCTTAGCAAAAAAATGCGAAGTCGGCTTGGCCTATTATATCGGCGGCCGTCAGCCGGTAATGATGGAAATTGATACTTTTGAAACCAGGAAATATTCCCAAAAGGCCCTGCACGATTTTGCCGATAAAATAATCGACACCTCGGTTCAGGGCATTATTGAAGGTCTTGACTTACGTCGGCCAATTTATCTACCAACAGCCGTCTACGGACATTTCGGCAAGCCGGATTTGCCCTGGGAACAAATCGTAGAATTACTTTGACTGGCCAAAGTAACCAAAGCCACCGGGCGCGCCATAAAGTAGATTGAATCTAAGGCTGGCTCGAACCGCACCAAAAGGACGCAAGCGGCCCCTCACTTTTTCTAGCGGAGGTTCGGGACTGGCTTTTGGCTTTACTCGATTCTCGCTCAGCCTAGCTTCATCTGTTTCTGGCTTATGCCCGGACTCGAATAATTTCAATCTATAAAGCTCTCACCACTACATCTTTTAAATACTGGTTTTTGAAGTTGGTTTTTTGTCCGACTTTGGCTTTTCCATCAGAAACAAAACGGACCGAAAGCGACTTTCTATATTTGTTGGAAATTCCTTGGACTAGTCGCAGTACTTCGACTGCTCTTTGCGGATGTTCATCAATGCCAATCGGGTAGGTATCTATCCCTAAGCCGGAGTGCAGCGCCAAAAACATATTTCTTTCTATCGAAAAATTGCCTTTTTCGTACTCGTCAGCCAGTTCAAAATCTTCCAAGCAAGGGAACATCAAACCACATAAACCAATGGGCTGAGGGCTCTTATTTTTTATAAAATCTGTAATTCTCAAATACGTGTCTGTTGTTACCGAACTGCTGAAATCCATGCCCAAGCGTTTAATGAAGTTAACTAGACTGCCACTTCCATCAAAGATTGGCGCGATTGAAGTGTCAATTCCTAAAAAATCTGGCTCGATCGAAGAAATATCGGTAATTTCATTCCAGACCAGGCTCATTTCCTCAAACCATTGTTCAAGCGTTTCACAATTTTCGGAAAGATTCGTCGGTTGTAAGCCAATGGTAAAACCGTTCTTAACATAAACTGCCGACGGGAAATAGGGGCTGGAGGGAGAGTTATTAAATGTGTAGGTAAAGTTGAAAGTCTGTCGAGGCGCTCTTTTTATAATTTCAGTTATTAAATCTGTGTGCTTAACACTTATGTCGCTAGATGTTAGATTAACGTTAAATGAAACATTATTTGTCTTTAGCAACTTGTCCAAGTCTTTTCGAGCTACTCCATAATCAAGTTCACCTAAACTATATAAAGTCCCGTCATTTGATCTATCTAGGTCGTAAATTATCTTGGCATTAGAAGAACAAATTCTTTTTGTCTGAATCTCAAAGCCGATATTCTTAAATTTGTCCGCCAGCTCGGATAGCCTCGATAAATCATTCGTGGTTGGCCGATCGTTGAATAAACAAATCGATCTAATAACTTTCATTCCTAAATCATACCAGCTTCAGAGATGTTTACAGGCTAGGTGGCTAGGGTTTTCGTCTGGGGAGGGGTAGTTTTGGCAGGCTGAGAAATCGTTTGCGGCGTTTGTGGTCTGATTCGTCTTCGATCTCGTGACCGATAATTTCTTCAATCAAGTCTTCGATAGTTACAATGCCAACGATTTTGTCATCGCGCTCGACCGGCAAAAGGTGGGTACGGGCGACAATGAACTTGCGGAATAGCGTGTCAAGCGCCGTCATAGCACCAATCATCCGAGTCGGATGAAGCGTCATATCGTCAACTCGGAACTCATTTTCATCAAAATCAATATCGACCAGTTCCTTGACCAACAAAATGCCATGACATTTGGTTTTAGGCTGATTGAAAATCGGTATGCGACTATAGCCGGCGTCTTTAATTTCGTCAATCTTTTGGCCAGTTAAATTATCATCCGGTGTCAGCCAGTAAACCTTGCTGGTTGGCGTCATGATATCGCGGACCCTTTTTTCGCTTAAAACAATGGCGCCCTTCATGATTTCTAGCTCGTCCGGATCCAGATCGCTGGCCTCATGGCCGGCATGTTCGGCGATGATAATGCCCAGCTCGCGACGGCTTGTTAAACGAGCCTGTTCGTCACCTAA
>MGCV01000027.1 GCA_001790575.1 Candidatus Saccharibacteria bacterium RIFCSPHIGHO2_12_FULL_47_17
GACGGCTTGTTAAACGAGCCTGTTCGTCACCTAACATAGCGTCCAACAGAAGCTGCAGTGGCTTTGACACCGGGTAGGTGACAATTATGACTAGGCGCAAGAAAGGTGCAAAAAAGGCCGTAAAAGTTAAGGCGTAGCGAGCAAAGATGGCTTGCGGTATGATTTCGCCAAAAAGCACGATCAAAATGGTGGTAATCGCCCCGGCAGCCACGGCATTGAGATGGCTATTGAGCACCAACGAGGTGGTGGCCGCCACTGCCACGCCCATCAACAGAATGCTAGCCAAACTTAGATGAGTGTTTTTTCTAAGCGGCATAACCAACTTGGCGCGGGTATCGCCTAGCTTAACTTTGCGCTCCAGATCAGACCGATCAAGGGCTAGCAAGGCCACGTTCAAACCAGAAGCAACGGCCGCTAAACAGACTAATAAAAAGACCTCCAAAATAATCAGAAAATTCATCTTAGGACTAGTGGAAAACCATTATAGCATTATTAGCTTTTTGCCGGCTGTCGATTACTAAGCTTTAGACGGTAGATATCAAACACCACCACTGCCAGTATTAGACCGTAGGCTAACCAGACAATTCTAAACCAGCCGGCTTGGAGATTGGTGCCTAGACGCAAGCTATGGAAAAAGATACCGATCATGGCCACATCACCGGCGATTTCCATGTATTTCCACCACGGCCGGTCTCGATAAATCCGCCTTAGCTCGTAGGCTAGAAAAATAAACCAGGCAACGGAAGAAACAATCACCGCCCAGACGGCAGCCGAACCGACATAGGTTTTGTAGCTATTTGGCGGCAGACCAAAGCCATCGCGCCACAGCTGCCATATCAGCAATCCAGGATGAGCCAATATCAGCACTAGTGCAACCAACGATAAATATTTGTAATAGCTTGCCAGTTTGTTGGCTGTCGGCTTAAGGTATCGGCGGGCCAGACCAACAACGTACATTGACCAAATTAGGCTAAAAGCCAGAAGACCAAACAGCGGGAACAGCCGATATGCTGATAAATTCGACAATTGCCAGCGCAGTCCTTGACCCCAAGTTACTATTGCCAAAACTGCTACAAGCCCGCTTAAAGCCCAGGCTAGTAGATTGAGGTTATGTCTTAAGAATTTCATCATCTAATGCTTGGCACAAATGGGGCAGGTTTCTTCACTTTGATTGGCTGCCAACCAATGCTCACTAGCCCGCCACCAGGGCTCATAATCACGGTAGCCGGCAAAGTCGGCGGCCTTTCGCAGCAGCCAGCCAACGAAGCCATAGATTTGTGACTTACCCCATAGCACAGCTGCCCAGTGCGGCCCGACCGGTGTCACATAAATCGGCTGTTTCGGCTTGTAAGATTGCGGAAGTCCGCCATCTGCCAGCCGCTTGAGGTTGCTAGCCACAAACACCGCATCATAAAGGGCTGTTTGCGCCAAGCCCGAATAAGGAGTTTGGGCATTGTCGCCAATCACATAAATATTTGACTCGGACATTAAATTGGCGTCAACCATAACTTTGCCCTGCGGGCTTAGGGCAAAATCATTATTTTTAAAAAATGGATGATTGGTCACACCGGCCGTCCAAACCACGGTGTGGCTTTTAATATCGTGACCGCTGACGGTCAGGCTATCGGTGTTCTCGGCTTGGACCTTGTGATCAAGGTAAAGTTTAATGCCGAGTTGGCGCAGCTGTTTGGTTACCGCCTTGGAATAGGCAGCCGGCATGGCCGGCAGCAGGCGAGGCATGGCCTCAATTAAATCGATATGGAACTTTTTAGGCGCTAGACCATGACTGGCCATAACATGTCGTAGGTAGGCTGGCAGAGCGCCGGCCAGTTCCACACCGGTTGGGCCGCCGCCAATAATAATGTAATTAAGATCCGGTTTGCCCTCGTCGGCGATTAGTTTGTGCAGATGATCGCGCAGCCTTTGAGCCTCTTCTAATGTCTTGATGCCGTAGGAATATTCGGCCAAGCCTTTGATGCCGTAGTAGTTGGTGACTACGCCCAGGGCAATTATCAGCGTGTCATAGTAAAAGCCTTTGCCGGAGTGGCAACGGACTAGCTTTTGGTCTTTATCAATCTTTTGAGCCTCGTCGATAACTAGTTTGACGTTTTTGCCGTCAAAAATTTCGGCCAGTGGTATTGACGAAGCAGCTGACCGGCCACCAGTGGCCGCTCGGTAAAGGGCAGGGTAGTAGCGGAAATAATCATGGTCAGATAGCAATGTGATATCAGAATTCTCGTCGCTCTCCAACTCCAGTGCCGCTTTAATGCCACCAAAACCGCCGCCGGCAATTAAAATTTTTCTTTTGTTAACCACAAGCCTAGTCTAGCTTATAGGCCATTTTTTGAAAATTGGATCAGCCGTGACTAAATGATTGGAAATTCTTCAAAAGCAGGAAAGCTTAGGTTGTTGCGACAGGTCTGTTTTTAGCGGCAATTTGGGCAGTGGCCATAGATTTCGAGCTGATGGCCGCGCGGTGAGAAGCCTTCTTTGGCGGCCACACTATCGACCATCGTCTCTAGCATTGGATTAGCCGGTAAATCATAGCTTTTGCCGCAGTTTGAGCAATAAAAATGATGATGGTGTTCCAAAAAGATATCTGATAGTTCGTATTTATACTTCCAGCCAATATTTAAACGGTTGACAATACCAAGTCGTTCAAACAGTTCCAGCGTGCGGTAAACCGTGGCCCGGTCCACCTTTCCCTCGGCTCTTTTGACAAGCACTTGCATGGTCTGAGGGCTTTGCCCCATTAGCAGATCAAAAACTTTTTGGCGCGGTTTGGTTAGACTAGCTCGGTTTTTGGTAAGTAAGGCTTTGAGGTCTTTATAGGGGTCCATATAGCAAAATTATACCAAATTGCGACAAATTTGCAAAACAAAATAGCTGCACCTAGACTGGTTAATATGGACGTTTTTCTGTTTAGCGTGGCTGCCTCAATCGCCGCCTTGATTGGCGGTTATGTGGCTTTTTGCAGCCGGCAGAAATTAAACCTGGCGCTAGGTTTTACGGCTGGTTTGATTTTGGGCCTGGTGGCTTTTGATCTCTTGCCGGAAATTTTCGAGATCAGTGCCAGTCAAAACTTGGATATTATGTGGCCGATGATAGGCCTGGTCAGCGGCTTTCTGCTATTCCATATAGTCGAAAAGCTTATTCTGATTCACCATGGCAGCGAGTCTCAATACGGTCCGCATCAACACCCGTATGTTGGTGTAGCAGGGGCGGTAGCGCTTTCGGGTCATAGCTTTTTGGATGGACTGAGCATCGGCATTGCTTTTCAGATAAACACGGCTGTTGGTGTGGCGGTGGCGATCGCCGTCATTGGACACCGTTTTGCCGATGGCTTTAATACCACCAACGTTATGCTTTACCACCAAAATGCCCCTAGTCGGGCCAAGCTGATGTTGATGATTGCCGCAGCCATGCCGATAATCGGCGGTCTCACCTCACTGCTATTTTCATTATCGGAGAGTATTTTAGGTATCTACCTGGGTTTTTTTGCCGGTTTTTTGCTCTACATTGGCGCGGCCGATATTTTGCCCCAAGCTCATAGCAAAGGTTCGTCCCGCTGGACGATTTTACTGACAGTTGGAGGAGCAATCTTCATGTTCCTCATCACTCGACTAGCCTAATTTTGATATAATAACAGCGCACATATGATGTGTGGGTTCTTGGAAAAAGTGTCTGACTGAGAAGTGCTTATAGTGACGAGTCACTATAAGCTATCAATAAAGGTCACGCCCTCCAAAAACAAAGACACGGTTGATTGCCGCGCCTTTGTCCTGCGTAATAAAAGAAAGGAATACACCAGATGTTGGTGGTGGTGATTATTTTGGCTGTTCTAGCCCTGGCCTTAGCGGCTTTTATTCTATGGCAGAATAGGCGACCAAAGGTAGATGAAGGAGCCGCGCTGCTTCTGAAGGCTGATATGGTGGAATTAACCAAGTCAATGGGCCAGCTCAAAGAAGGCTTACAGAAGCAGTTAACTGAGCAACTGGGTACCAGCAACAAGCAAATGGCGGCTCAATATGCCGAAAGTGCTAAGATCATCCGTGAAGTCACCAAGAAACTGACCGAACTGGATAGTACTAATAAAAACGTTGGTGACATTGCTTCTGAGCTAAAGACGCTGCAGAACGTGCTGCAGAACCCAAAACAGCGCGGCGTGCTGGGAGAGTATTACCTTGATCAAATTCTAAAAAATATTTTGCCGCCGGGCACTTTCCAGCTGCAATACAAACTTGGCGAAGGAATTACCGTCGATGCTGTCATCAAGCTCGATGATAAACTGCTGCCAATTGACAGTAAGTTTTCTTTAGAGAATTACAACCGGCTGATGGATTGCAAGGATGAAGAGCGTCCGGCCTTGGAGCGAGCTTTTAAGGAGGACCTAAAGCGCCGTATCGATGAGACGGCCAAATACATCAAGCCCGGCAAAGGCACGCTAGATCAAGCCCTAATGTTCATACCCTCGGAAGCCATTTATTATGATTTGCTAGCCAATAAAGTCGGCTTGGCCGGTGTCAGCGGCCGCAACTTAATGCAATATGCGGCGATTGATAAGAGGGTGACGATTGTCGGGCCAAGTACCTTGAGTGCTATGCTGCAGGTGATTGTCCAAGGTTTGCGCTCGATTGAAATTCACAAAGATACTGAGCGGATTCGCAAAAATATCGAGCAGCTCAGCAAACACTTAATTGCCCACAACGGTTACATGCAACGGCTTGGCGGTTCACTCGGCACGACCGTCAACCATTTCAACACAACATATAAAGAGCTGGGCAAAATCGACAAAGACATTGTTAAAATTGCCGATACCAGCCCCTCCGTCGAGCCGCAACTGCTCGATCGTCCCTCCTTGGACGAGTAAGAACCACCTCGCCCAAAATACAGAAAAAGTACATATGTCAAAATTGTGCATATTTGGGTTGGGTTGTGAAAATTAGGAGCTAAGTTTTTAGAAGGTCGATGGTTAGGGCGGCGGTCCAGCTAAATGTTGGAGCTCCGACGGCTTGGCCGGTTAACGGATTAAAGTATTCGTTCATGCCGCCACGGGCAACCAGTTCGAGGGTTTGGCGACGCAGCTTAGCTGCATCGCCACTAAAACCATAATTTTCTAAACCTTTGATAATCAGCCAATTTATGTTAACCCACGTTGGACCTTGCCAATATTTGACCGGATCAAAAAATGCGGAATTTAGAGGCACGCTCGGTACCGGCCAAGTTGTGGCAAAAGCATTTCTATCTTTAAGTAGATCAATTAGCAGTTTGGCTTTGGCTTTGGGAATCGCGCCTGAGTAAAGCGCCAACAATGTGGCAATTGTCGGCTCCTCAATTAGTTTATGACTGACGAAACTGCGGCTAAAATACTGGCCGCTGGAATTATCCCAAAGTTCTTCTAGGGCTTGCTCGGTTTTGTCCATGGCGGCCAGTAGATTGTCTGGCAATGTGCGGCCGAGGCTGGCCGCGATTTTTTTAAGCTGTTGGTTAGCCCGAATCAGGATGCAATTAAATACCAGGTCCTCTACCAAAAATAATGACCGGCTTAAAATAGCCTCTGAATTGTAGGCTTTACGCCGCAGGCGACGAACGGCCGCCCAATAAGCCATGGCTTCGATATTGCTCATCCGTTGGCCAGGCGGAATATGCCGGGTATCACGGCGGACTAAATTGACCAGTCCATCAAGATGTAACTGCTCAATCGCCAGTATCCACCAGGGCATGCTGTGTTTACGTAGCTCACTAATCCAAGTTGGCGAATTATCAAGCCCGCACTCATACGGATGAAGTAGAACGATTAAGCCTTCCTGGTGCGGATTGCGTTCGACATATAGCCACTCGTGGTAGCGCAGCAGGTGTGGGTAGATATCCTCATACCACTGGTGGCGTTTGGCCTCGCTTAATTTTTCACCGACTGCCACGACGGCTTCGGCTAACATTGGCGGCTGGGTTATACCAGATGTAGTAACGTCTTTTGGGGCATACGGACTAACCCAACTTCGCCAGAGGTTGCGATGACCTTTATATTCTTTGTCATCCAAAAAAATAATATTTGGCAGCATTCCATTCGACCACTGCCCGCGCAGTAAGCTAAGCAGTTCGGTTTTGGCTCGCTCGACGTTAAAGTGGCGCAGACCGATGGCAATAAAACAGCTGTCCCATAACCACTGATGGGGATAGAGCTGTCCAGCCGGAACAGTCCAACCCCCACGATCGTTATGCTTTAAAACTTCCTTAGCCGTTTCCAGCAACTTGTCTTGATCCATCCACATAAAGTATAGACGAAGCAGGTTAGAGGTTACAGGTTGTAGGTTAGAGAGGTGGCAATTATACTAATATGGACATGGAGTACAAAGATACAGAGGTTGCTAACGCTGCCAAATACCTAAAAGCAAAGTTTGTTGGAATGGAGGATAAAAAAGCCATCCTACGAGATCCGAAGTTGTTAGCGTTATACCAGCGTATTAAAATCGTGAATCCAAATGAAAGAGCTGCTTTTGGTCGGGAGTTAAATTATCTAAGATCTGAACTTGAAACCCTAGTTCGCGAATCTGTAACCAGTAACCTGTCACCTGTAACTTCAATTGATGTCACAGCCCCATTTGATGTAAATGTTCCATATCAAAACCGCCCTAAGTTAATGCCAGCCGAAAGTGGTAGCCGTCATCCTCTAATGACGGAACTTGAGTTAATCTTGGATATCTTTGGGCGGATGGGCTTTACGGCAGTAGAATCTCGAGAGCTGGATGATGATTGGCACATGTTTGGCTCGCTGAATTTTCCGGCCGAGCATCCGGCGCGAGACGATTATGACACCTTTGTGACGGACGAAGACTTGGTGGCGCCAGCCCATACCTCAACCATGCAAAACCGCGTGCTTAGAAATCATAAAGCCGATTTAAAAAATGGCCAGCCAATTGCCGTGGTTATACCCGGTCGGACTTTCCGCAACGAAGATGTTGATGCTAGCCACGAACACACCTTTTACCAGCTGGAGGGAGTCTATGTTGGTAGGGGCATCCACGGGGGCCATTTGGTGGCCACACTCAAAGCCTTTCTAGAAACATATTTTCAGCAAAAACTGGATGTTAAAATTCAGCCCTTTTATTTTCCTTTCACCGAGCCCAGTTTTGAATTTGCCATGTCTTGTCCCTTTTGTAAGAAAGCTGGTTGCGCTATCTGTAAATATACGGGCTGGATCGAAATTTTAGGTTGCGGACTGATTCATCCCAACGTTTTAAAAATGGGCGGCATTGATCCGCAAGCTTACACCGGCTTCGCCTGGGGCGGCGGTATCGACCGGCTGGTGATGATGAAGTATGGCATTGAAGATATCCGCCATTTTCATTCCGGCAATTTAAAATTCCTTCGTCAATTCGCATAGGACGTATGTATATGGCGCATAACTTTGTCAAAACCTCCGCTTCGCACTCAACGTACATTCCTGTACGCCTCATTTGCGATGCTCGGCTTTTCCTCGTTCTTCACTCATATACAAACGTCCTGGGAGATAAAGCATGAAGCAGGAAGTAATAAGCAAGAAGTTATATCGGTGTCCGGAGTGTGGGCTGCACTATGAAAATCGGGCGCTCGCTGCCGCATGTGAAGAATTCTGTAGCCAGCATCATGCTTGTAATATGGAAATCGCCAAACAGGCCATAGAAAATCAGCCCAAGGCATAGCGATGAAAGTTAGCATTAATTGGATTAGGGATATAAATAGCCGGTATCAATGCGCGGCTGATCCAATGCCGCACGGAATTGACGCGTTAGTTGAGAAAATAGGCGCTCAGCTTGGTGCGGTAGAGGAAGTGGTTGATCTTGGCAAAAGGTATGAAGGGATCGTAGTAGCCAAGGTTGTCTCTTGTGAAAAACATCCGAATGCCGACAAATTAAGCATCTGCCTAATCGATGACGGCAAGAAATTCAAAGCTGTAAAACGCAACAAGCAGGGTCTTATCCAAATTGTCCATGGTGCCAAAAATGTTGAAGCCGGTCAGCTGGTAGCCTGGATGCCGCCGGGCGTAACCGTACCATCAACAATCGACAAAGATCCGCTGACGCTCGAAGCCCGTAAGATCCGCGGCGTCACTTCCAATGGTATGGTGGCCAGCGCCAAAGAACTTGGACTCGGCGACGATCACACCGGCATATTAATAATTGATGAACCGGCTAAGCCGGGACAATCTTTTGCTAAGGTTTACGGACTGGATGATTACATTGTTGATATCGAAAACAAGATGTTTACCCATCGCCCCGACTTATTTGGGCAACTTGGTATTGCTCGTGAACTGGCTGGTATCCAGCAACATGTCTTTAAAAGCCCTGTTTGGTATCAAGAAAATCCAACCCTGCCCAAACCAAATGGTCCGCCAACCCATCAATTATCGCTAAAAAATCAAATACCGAAATTGGTGCCACGCTTTTGCGTCGTAGCTATAAAGGACATCAAAGTCAGCCCCAGCCCATCATGGCTTAAAGCGCACCTAAGCGCTGCAAGTGTAAAATCTGTTAATAACATAGTCGACATCACCAACTGGCTAATGCTGGAAACAGCCCAGCCTATACATGCCTATGATTATGACCAACTATCTGACGGCAACTTGGGAGCAAGCTTAGCTAAAGCCGGCGAAGAGCTGACGGTTTTAGGTGGAAAAAAAGTAAAGCTTACCAAGGAGGATATAGTCATAACCTCTGGCGATAAAGTAATCGGTTTGGGCGGCGTAATGGGCGGAGTCGATACGGAAGTTGGGGAAAATACTACTAATATCGCCCTAGAAGTAGCTAACTTTAATATGAATAGTGTCCGTAAATCAGCTATGCATCATGGTCTGTTTACAGAAGCGGCTACCCGTTTTACCAAAAATCAAAGTCCACGCCAGAACCTGGCAGTGCTGGTAAGGGCAGTGGATGAGATCAAAAAAATAGCCGGCGGGCGTCAGGCCAGCCAAATTATTGATAAAAAAGCCTCCAATTATGATGAACGAGTAGTCCACTTGAACAGTGAATTTGTGAATTTACGGCTTGGCCTTGAACTAAGCCCGGCTACTATCAAAAGCCTTTTAGAAAATGTTGAATTTAGCGTAGGAATATCTGATGGTAACCTAAGTGTCAAAGTGCCGTTTTGGCGAATGGACGTCGAAATTGCCGAAGATATAGTCGAGGAAGTTGGACGACTTTATGGTTATGACCATTTACCGCTAGTGTTAGCAAGTAGAGACCTATCACCTACTGAAGTCAATCAGAACTTGGACTTCAAAAATCGGCTGCGCCAGATCATGCAGCAGGCTGGGGGTAATGAGCTGCTGACATATAGCTTTATCGACAGCCGGCTGCTCGATACGGCTGGGCAGAAAGCGGCTGAAGCCTTTCATGTCCGTAATGCTCTAAGCCCGGATTTGCAATATTATCGTTTAAGTCTGACGCCAAGTCTACAGGCAAAAGTTCATGCCAATATTAAGGCCGGTTACAAAAGATTTCTTTTATTCGAGGTAGGGCAGGCGCATGTCCGAGGCGTGAATGACAAAGAGAGGCTGCCGGCCGAACTGCAAAGATTAGCAGTTGTAACTTCTGCCAAATCCTTACCACCGCAGGCTGGCGCGGCTTACTTTCAAGCCAAACACATAATGGCCAATTTACTTAACAAGTTAAGTATTTATGGAGTTGAGTATCTGCCGCTCAAGAATATTAAAGTTTTACCCAAACAATGGCAGGTAGCTGCCTCGGCTTATGAGCCGCGGCGCTCAGCCTTAGTCAAATATGACCAAATCATTATTGGTCTAGTTGGTGAACCGCATAGCCGTCTAAGCTCAGTCCTGAAGTTGCTACCATATACGACTCAACTTGAGCTGGATATTGAGATCCTGCAAAATCTGGCCGGTCCGGTGTTGTATCAACCGCTGAATCGTTTTCCTAGCTTAGAGCAGGATTTCTGTTTGCGATCGGAGACTGAATATAGCTACGGCTTGTTGGATGTTTTTATGCGCCAGCAGCTTAATGAGGCCGCTGGGCAACACGGTATCAGCTATGCCATTTCAACCATCGACATATTCCAAAAACCAAATGACAAGCGGCATAAGCAGACAACCTGGCGTATCAATCTCTGGCATCCGGACCGGACCCTGACAACCGAGGAAGTCAACAAATTGCTTGGTATAATTGCTGACAGCGCCAAGAAAAAATTAAAGGCCGAGAGAATTTAAAAAGTGATAATACCTAAACCTAAATTGACACGAAAAAACTTAGCCCGAGCCGGCTGGCTGTTTATGGCGCTTTTATTTATCGTTACTGGACTGGGTGTTGGTGTGGTTAGTTTTTTTCAGTCAACCGGTCAACAGGACACCAATTCAACTACAAATCAAACCACGTCACCCAAACTTAGAGGTACCAAACTAACCGGCTTTGAGCCAGTGGCTAAAGTTGATTCACTGCAAATTATCGACCTCACCTCTGGCACAGGCGCCGAAGTGAAGCCAGGCGCCAAGATCACTGCCCAATATACAGGTGCTGTCGCCTCGACCGGTACTATTTTTGAATCTTCCATTGATAGCGGGCAGCCAATAACAGACTATCCACTAAGCAACCTTATTGAGGGTTGGCAGCAGGGGCTGGTAGGCATGAAGGTAAATGGACAAAGACGGCTGCTGATCCCGGCGGCCCAAGCCTACGGCACCAACTCGCCCAGTCCTGATATTCCCCCAAACTCCGATTTAGTCTTTGACGTCATCCTTCTGGATACAAAATAGTGGAAAAACGCTGCCAAAACCACAATATATAGTGCTATTGCAATTTAGCTGTCCACCATTTAATATCAATTGGCAGAGTCATCAATTTAACAAAAAGGACCTAAGCCAATGCCAAAAAATATAACTATCTATACTACTAACACCTGCTCTTACTGCGGCATGGTAGAGCGATATTTGGACTCCAAGTCGCTAAGCTATGAAGTCGTTAATTTAGAGCAACATCCCGAACGTCAAGCCGAGGCATTGCAAATTAGCGGTTCTTTGACTGTGCCTATCACGGTGGTGACTCAACAAGACGATAGCCGGCAAGTGGTGGTCGGCTATAACCTGACCCAGTTGGCACCGGCCGTAGCCTGATTTTTAAAGTGATATAGTATTAGAACAATGAGCGAGGCAGGTGAGGCGGCAAACCGCGGCACTAAGGATTTGCCGCATGATTTAGTTATAGTTGGAGCAGGACCGGCAGCGCTTTCGGCGGCGCTTTATACATCGCGTGAGGACATTGATACAGTCTTGTTTGAGAAAGGCGCCATTGGCGGCTTGGCGGCCGTGACTGAGTGGGTTGATAATTATCCGGGTTTTGCCAAAGGCGTGGCTGGCCTGGAACTGGCCGATCAAATGCGCCTGCAGGCCGAACGATTTGGAGCTCACATAGAACTTGGCGAAGTTTTATCAATCCATGATGAAGACGAGCTTAAAAAGCTAGTTACAACTAGTGGCGACATTTACGCCAAGACGGTCTTAATTACCACCGGCAGCGATTATAAAAAAGTTAATGTGCCCGGCGAACAGGAATATTACGCTCGCGGCGTCCACTATTGTGCTACCTGCGACGGTGCGTTTTATCGCGACAAAAAACTGGTGGTAGTTGGCGGTGGCAACTCGGCCGCCCAGGAATCGCTGTTTTTGATGCGATTTGCCAGTCATATCGATATGTTGGTGCGCAGTACGCTCAAAGCCAGTGACGTGCTAATAAAAGAACTTGAAAAACATAAGGATAAAATCACTATTCGTTTAGGCGTAACCACCGATGAAATTGTTGGCCAGGACGGCAAAGTTACCAAAGTAATTGGCACGGATAGCAAAAGCGGTCAAAAAGTTGAGTTTCCGACTGACGGGGTATTCGTTTTTGTAGGGTTGAAACCTAACACAGACTTTCTCAAAGACACCGATATTGAACTTGATGAGCGCGGCTTTATCAAAACTGACGAGCATTTGATGACTAAAATGCGAGGTGTATTTGCGGCCGGCGATGTCCGCTCCGGTGCAACCTTACAAATTGCTAGTGCTTCCGGCGAGGGCGCTACTGCCGCTTTGATGATTCGTGAGTATTTGGACGGGCTGAAGCGTGGGCCAATGCCGGAAGTCGTTGGCCACCCCACGCTCTATTAGAAGAACTTATTTTTTAGCGAAGCCATTTTATCCGGCCGGTCAGTAACAATTGTTAGCGATGGATAAACTGCTAACAGAAGCTTGACAAGCCAAGGCCAGGTTAATAAGAAAGAAGCATAGTTCTGGTAAGTCCAGACTCTAAGATTTTGCTTGCGTGCCCGCCAATAAGTTAATGGGTTCAATAAATACAAAACCAATGTTACAGACGAAGCGCCTATTTTCTTGGCGGTCTTAATAGTTCGGAAAGGATGTTTGTAGGTTTGTAACGACATTTCCAGCTGTGGATATAGCTGCTTAAGACGTTTCAACTCTTCAGGGAATAGAGAATTTACCAGCCAGTGATTTTGCTGTTTGTCACCCAATTCGTTATACAAAAGATCAGCAGTGCCCTCTCGTTTGATGTCTAAAATCAGAGGCTTATCAAACTTTTGAGACATCACTTGTTGGAGAGTCAGTATCGGATCGCCACTAGGAGTTCTTATTTTTTGGATCTCATCTAGCGTTAAATCACTAATATTTTTATCTAGGCCATACACGTCTTTAAGACTTTCATTATGGCAAATAACAAGATGCCTATCCTTGGTAACTCTAATGTCGAGCTCGATTGCGTCTATATTTAGTTTTGAAGCTGTCAATAATGAGGCAAGAGTGTTCTCAGTTTTAAGGCCGCGGGCGCCGCGATGGCCAATAATTTTCATCCCGTTAGACCTCACCCTCCAACTTGCAACCCAAGTCTTGCGTTGGATGATAAGCGCACCTTGCCACGTGCTGTAATAGATTGAAAATGAGGGGCTGACGTCTAACGGGATTCATCGCTCTTAGTGTACAATTAAAATCAAAGCAAAAGGAGAATTGATGCCTGATTTTAATAAAGTCTTACAACCTGGTGATTACCAAAATGGCACGGTCAATACTGTGGTTGAGATCCCAATGGGCTCGACTATGAAAATTGAATGGGACCGTAACCACGCAGCCTTTGTGCTGGATCGCGTTGAGCCGCAGATCTTCCCCAAGCCGACCAATTACGGCTTTATTCCCCAAACCTTGGATGAGGATGGCGATGAGCTCGATACTTTGATCATCACGGAATCACCGCTAACTACTGGCGTATGGCTTGAGGCCCACATCATTGGCATCCTGAACTTTCAAGACGAAAAAGGCATGGATCACAAAGTAATTTGTGTGCCAGCCGATGAAAGAAATACTGGCGATGCCATCAAAAGCTTGGACGATCTAAGTCCGCGCCTTAAAGAAAAAATTGAATACCACTTTGCCCACTACAAAGACCTTTATCAACCCGGTGCTACCAAAGTTCTTGGCTGGGGAGACACCGAAGCGGCTAAGCAAACCATCGCCGAGTGCATAGAGCGTTTCAAGAAAGGCTAATATGAAAAAAGTCGTGCCAAAAGACGCTGTGCTAATTCCACAGCAGGCTAAGAGGGTATTTGCTGGCCAAATTTTTGATGTCTATCAATGGCCGCAAAAAATGTTTGACGGCAGTACCGCGACATTTGAGATGTTGAAACGGCCGGATACAGTCATTGCTATTTGTATCATCGATGATCAAATTTTAGTAATTGATTACGAGCAGCCAAATGTTGGCGAACGGATAGCCTTTCCGGCTGGCAGGGTAGATGAATCTGATAGCTCGACATTAACAGCTATTCAGCGTGAAGTTGAAGAAGAAACCGGTCATCAATTTAATAATTGGAGACTGGTCTACGTTTATCAGCCGTACGTTAAGCTGGAATGGTTCGTTTATTTTTATTTAGCACTAGATGGGCAAAAAACCACTGAACCGCGGCTAGATTCGGGCGAGAGAATCACAGTTCGACTAGTTGATTTTGATAAGGTCAAAGGACTAGTTTATAGCGGAGCAGGCTTTTTGAAGCAGTCTAAAGAAGTTTTTGAGAACGTTAATTCTTTGGCCGAACTAAAAAATCTGCCAGAATTTGATGGTCAAGAAGTTGATCGCTAACAAAAATCTTGGCAGGCGTAACTTAAGCAGTATATAATCAAGCCACATGATAATCGGTGGGCTTTAGATGAAGACCAAAATTGGTATTAATGGCTTTGGCCGAGTCGGGCGCTGCGCCTTTAAAATAGCCTTTGAGCGAGATGATGTTGAGGTTGTGGCTATCAACGATATTACTGACACTAAAACCCTAGCTCACCTGCTTAAACACGACAGCAACTATGGCGAATATCAACACGACGTTAGCTTTAATGATCAAAACCTTATTGTTGACGGCCAAAAAATCAGAGTGCTGGCCGAAAAGGAGCCGGCCAAACTGCCCTGGAAAGATCTGAATGTTGCGGTTGTTATTGAATCAACCGGCCTATTTGTTGATCCCGAGAAGGCTAGAGCCCACATTGAGGCCGGTGCCAAAAAAGTTATAATTTCGGCGCCAGCCAAAGGCGAAGGGGCCGAAACCATCGTGCTCGGTGTTAATGAAGACAAATTGGAATCAGCCGGTGAGATTATCAGCAACGCGTCTTGTACAACTAATTGTATTACGCCGGTGATGGCGGTGATTGAAGAGGCTTTTGGCATAGAAAAGGCCATGATGACAACCATTCACAGCTACACCGCCAGCCAACGTCTGCTTGATGCGCCAGCCAAAGATTTGCGCGAAGCCCGCAATGCCGCTACCAACATTGTGCCGACAACTACTGGTGCCTCAATTGCCGCGGCCAAGGCCATGCCAACTTTGGAAGGCTTGTTCGGTGGCATGAGTATCCGAGTGCCGACCCCAGTCGTTTCACTAAGTGATTTCGTAATTATCACTAAACGCGACGTAACTAAAGAAGAAGTCAACGGGGCATTTAAAAAAGCGGCCGACGACCCATATTATCAAGGCATTTTAGCGGTCACTGAAGAACCGTTAGTAAGCAGTGATTTTATCGGCAGCAGTTATTCAGCCATAGTCGATCTTGCACTAACTGACGTTGTTGGCGGTAATTTATTAAAAGTGGTGGCTTGGTATGACAATGAGTGGGGCTATTCCAATCGATTGGTTGAATTGACAGCCGATGCGGCCAAAACACTTGGCGGAGATTCAGCTGAAGACTCGTCCGAAGAAAATCAGCAACCAGAGGCGAAGAAAGAAAAATCAGAATTTAAGACAGCCGATCAAGCGCTAGACGAAACTAGCGAACAACCTGAAAAGGCCGACGAAGAACCATTGCTTGAGGCTCCAGAAACTGAGGACTTTTTGCCAGCGCCAGAGCAGACAGAAGCTAAATCAGACATAGAAGTTAAGGAAGAACCATTGGCCGAAGATAAGCCGTTGCCATCTAATCCACCGGAATCTAAATCAAAAGATGAATTTGAAGATCCGGGAGCACGACCGAGCAACATTGATGGTTTTCACAAATTTTAAGCGTGCCATAATAGAAACATGAGAATTGCCTTAGCGACTGACCACGCTGGTTTTAACCAGCTCAAAGAACTGAAGCAATATCTTGAATCGCTTGGACATGAGTGTGTCGATTTTGGACCAACGCAGTATAATCCCGACGATGATTATCCAGATTTTATTTTTCCGGCCGCCAAGGCCGTAGCTAACAGTCAGTGCCAATTCGGAATTATTCTCGGCAGAAGCGGACAGGCTGAGGCCATGGCTGCTAATCGTATAAAAGGTGTCCGCTGCGGTCTATATTATGGTCCGGCCGTACCCATTGAAGCGGTTGATGCCAGTGGCGAGACTAGCACCGATCCCTACGAAGTGATACGCAAAAACCGGCATCATAATGATGCCAACATGCTCGCTTTAGCTGCCAGTTATGTCAGTGTTGAGGAAATGAAAAAAGTTATTAAAGCCTGGCTCCAAACACCGTTTTCAAACGAACCGCGCCACATCCGACGTCACCAAAAACTAGACGAGGCTTAGCCATGCCGATCATCTGCCCGACGATTTTAGCAGACAATGTCGAAGACTATGAGTGGCAGATAAAAAAAATTGCTCATGTGGCTCACCGGTTACAGATTGACTTAACCGATGGCGATCTCGCCAAGACTAAGACCATCAGTCCGACGAAAGCCTGGTGGCCGGCCGGTATGAAGGCCGACATTCATCTTATGTACCGTTACCCGCTTAAGGCGGCTACTGCCGTGATTAAACATCGGCCAAATCTGATTATTGTTCATGCTGAAGCCGAGGGGATGTTCGAAGATATTGCCAAACTTTGTGGCAAACATCAGACCAAAATCGGTGTGGCGCTGCTGGCGCCAACACCGCCGACGGTAATTGAGAACGTTCTACCGAGGCTGGACCACGTTCTTATTTTTAGCGGCGTTTTTGGCGGTTTCGGTGGTCGAGCTGATTTCCAATTATTGGATAAAGTAAAATATCTAAAAAGTCTCAAGCCGGATGTGGAAGTCGGCTGGGATGGCGGGGTGAATGATCAGACCGTGGCCGAATTAGTTTATGGTGGCGTTGATATCCTTAACGTTGGTGGCTATATCCAAAACAGCGATAATCCGGCCAAAGCCTTCAAGAACCTCCAGCGTATCGCCGACGAAACCGGCACAACCTAGTGCAGGCCTGCTTGGACTAGAAATCTTACCGCACCTGATCTTTCCCTAACTCCTTGGATATCTTCAAGCGTGTGTTCCCAATCATCAGGCGGCATGACTTCAACAGACCTAACTCTTTTTACTCCATCTCGGAAATCACCGAACCAATCTTCGTAATAATAATGGCTTCGGAAAGATTGACCTATTCGAAATGTATCAGGGAAACAAGAAATTATTGCCAGCATTCTTGGGATTTTGCAGATGGCCGAAAGTTGTTCTTGGTCCAAAACCGGAATTGATAAGTAATGAGCATAGGCATTGCCTCCTCTTGTGGGCACGGCTAATTCCATCCAGGCGTAACGCCAATAGTAGAACCTATCTCTGCCAATTCTTCCAGATGTATAAATTTGACCTGGCTGTAGGACCGGACCCTTTTTTGGCTGTGGTCCATTTGCTCTATAGTCGATTAATTCTCGAGCCGAAAGTCCAAACTGATAGTCAAGGCCTGATTGCCTAAATGGAGTTGGTCCTCCGTCCCTATAAGCCATACAAGGATCTCGAAGAGCTAATGGTCCAGGTACAAGCTTCTCCATGTCGTAAAGCACAACCGTTCCAGGGTTAACTAACTCCTGGCTAAACACCTGACCATTTGGGATGTTAAGGCTCTCAATTTGATTGGCTACGGCTAACGGGGCGGCTCTGAGCATGGTCAGTCGAGCTGCACGATCGGTTATTAAATATGAAGGATTATTCTCGTAAGGCTCAGGAGAGATTGACGGTAATGTTGTGCGATCAAGTCGCCAATACTCCGGGTAAAAAACTTCTTCAATTGATGGCTTAGTTTCTAGGGCATCAATCATAAATAATAATTATACAATCTTTGCATAGTAACACAATGACTTATGAGTAGGTCTAGATTGCTTTATAATCATAAGCAAGATGGCAGGGCCGAAGGATTATTCAATTGAAGAGCTTAGTGGCATTGCAGCCCAGATCCGAGTAGACATAATTAAAATGCTGGAGGAGGCCGGCAGTGGCCACTCGGCCGGTCCGCTGGGCTTGGCTGATATCTTTACGGCGCTGTATTTTAATATTCTTAAGCATGATCCTAAAAACCCGGATTGGCCCCAGCGGGACATTTTAATCTTAAGTAACGGCCACTGCGTACCGGTGCGTTATGCCACTATGGCGCATGTGGGCTATTTTCCGATTTCTGAACTTAAGACCCTGCGCAAATTTGGCTCGCGTTTGCAAGGACACCCGGAACGACTGCGCCTGCCCGGTATGGAAACCACTAGTGGTCCGCTGGGGTCCGGTCTCTCCCAAGCCTGCGGCATGGCTTTGGCACTTCGGATGGACAGCGCCGATCATCGCTGGGTCTACGTGGTTATGAGCGACGGCGAACAGGATGAAGGTAACACTTGGGAAGCAGCCATGCTGGCCAGTAAATATAAGTTAAGTAACCTTATTGCTATCACTGATCGTAACAACATCCAAATTGATGGCCCCACCGAAACAGTTATGCCGCTGGAGGACCTGCACGCTAAATGGGAAGCCTTTGGCTGGTACGTCATGGAAATTGACGGCAATGATATTGAGGCAGTTATTGAAGCCTACCATATGGCCAAAGCAATTGTGAATCAGCCGGTGATGATTTTGGCCCGGACCATACCTGGTAAGGGTGTAGATTTCATGGAATACGATTTTCATTGGCATGGCAAACCACCATCTCATGCTGAAGCCAAAATCGCCCTCCACGAAATCAGGACCTTGGGCGGCAAAATTAAGGGCGAACACCAGTGATGCAGACCATCCATTCACCATTTACCATTTACCATTTACCATTCATTTTCCATTTTCCATTTACCAAATTAGCTGCAGTCTGGATTGCTGAAAACTGTAAATTGATAATTGGTAATTCATTGACCCATTCAATTCCTTATCAGTCACTCAGGGTCAATCCTGAGCGATTCGCCAAAGGCGGAGAGTCGAACGGATTGAAAATTGATAACTGTGAATTGAAAATTGAGGGTTTGCTTGATGACTGATATTTATTTAGCGCATGGCAAATCCGTACTGGAACCGATTCGCAAAGGCTTTGGTCGCGGTCTGCTAGAGGCCGGCCAGAGATATGACAACGTGGTAGCGGCCTGTGCCGATCTGACCGAGTCGACCCAGATGCATATGTTTGCCGAAGCCTTTCCGGACCGTTTTGTTGAAGTTGGCGTGGCCGAGCAAAACCTAGTTACCGTTGGTGCCGGGCTGGCGGCGATGGGCAAAATTCCGTTTGTCTCAAGCTACGCAGCCTTTAGTCCTGGCCGCAATTGGGAACAAATTAGGACCACTATTTGCCTAAATGACCAGCCAGTTAAAGTAATCGGCTCGCATGCCGGCATTAGTGTTGGCCCAGACGGCGCGACCCATCAGATGCTGGAAGATATTGCTCTAATGCGGTCTTTACCAAACATGGTTGTTTTAGCACCCTGTGACAGCATTGAGGCGGCCAAGGCAACACTGGCCATGGCTAAAGACAAACGACCCAATTACATGCGACTGGCCCGCGAAGCCACGCCAATTATTACCACGGCTCAAACGCCATTTGAAATCGGTAAGGCTTATGTTTTTCGGCCAGGCGAGGAAGTCACGATTGTAGCCACCGGTACTATGACTTATCAAGCCTTGGAGGCGGCCAAAATTTTAGCCAAAGACAGAATCGAAGTCGAGGTTATTCATGCCCCGACTATCAAACCCTTGGATGAAAGTTTAATAATTAAAAGCGCTAAAAAAACCGGTTTGGTTTTAACGGCCGAGGAAGGCCAAATTGCCGGCGGGCTAGGTGGCGCGGTGGCCGAACTACTTAGCGAGCACCAGCCGACCCGGCTATTTAGAATTGGTATGAAGGATCGGTTTGGTGAATCTGGCGAACCGGACGAACTGCTGAAGCATTTTGGTCTAGATGCCGACCATATTGCTATGTCAGTTCATCATTTATTGATGACGCATCGGAAAGCAGATCGAGGTGAGTAACTTACAAAAGATCAAGCACGACTGCCGGGCTGCTAGGGAGGCCTTTGCCAGAGCCCACCGTGAGCATTTTGCGCTCGGCGCCTTTAATCTCGATAACCAGGAAACCCTAATAGCTGTTGTTCGGGCAGCCCTCGCCAAAAAAGCGCCAGTGCTGGTGGAAGTCAGCCAAGGCGAGGTTGAGGCTATGGGCTTAGATAATATCCGCGACATGGTCGATAACTACAAAACCCAATATGGCATCGAAATGTACATCAACCTGGACCATAGCCCGAGCGTTGAAAATGCTATTGCCGGCATTGAGGCTGGTTTTGAATGTATCCACATTGATATCTCTCAAGCCAACCATAATGCCCCGCGCGAGGAAATTATCCGCGGCACACGTAAAATAGTAGAAGCGGCTAGAAAGACTGGTGCTTTGGTAGAGGGTGAGGAACACTACTTTATGGGCTCGTCGAATTTGCATACCGAAAAAATCGACTACGCAGAAGTAAAAAAGCTCGAAACCAACCCCGCCAGCGCGGCTGATTTTGTTAAGCGTACAGGCATAGATACTTTTGCCGCCCAGGTCGGTAATTTACATGGAGCCTATCCGGTTCCTAAGCACCTTGATTTGGATTTACTACGCCAAATCCGCTCAGCTATCGACTGCAATATTAGTTTGCATGGTGGCAGTGACACCCCACCGCACTATTTTATTGAGGCTGTTAAAATCGGCGCGACTAAGATCAATATTAATAGCGATATGCGTGTTGCTTACCGCCAAACCCTAGAAAAAGTGCTGGACGAAAATAAGACCGAATATGCCGTAGTCAAGCTGATGGGGCAGGTGATTGAAGCGGTCCAGAGAGTGGTTGAGACTAAAATAGATATGTTCAACGCTGCTGGTAAGGTACGCCCATAACTTGATAGAATAACCGTAAGTATTATGGCTCAGCAACAGCTTGATGTTTTATCGGTGGGCGATGTGGTAATCGATGCCTTTATCAGACTTTTGCCCGATCAGGAAAAAATTGAATACGGCAAAGACGGGCAGCCAGATTTATCTATACCTTTTGGAACAAAGATCCCTTACGATTTTGCCGAAATCATTCCGGCTGTTGGCAACGCTGGCAATGCCTCAGTGGCTTTCGCCAAACTCGGCCTTAAATCCGGCTTGGTCAGCAATATCGGCAACGATGATTGGGGCAAAGACATCCTAAAAGCCCTGGATAAGGCCAAGGTCGACAGCCGCTTTGTTCATATTAATCCAGGCCAGAAAAGCAACTACCATTATGTACTTTGGTATAAAGACGATCGGACGATTTTAATTAAGCACGAGGAGTATGACTATCACTGGCCGCGTTTCCGGATAATCGATATACCAAAATGGATTTACTTTAGTTCGGTCAGCCAACATGCCATGGAATATCATGATGCTCTGTCAGAGTGGTTGGATGGTCATCAGCCAGTAAAGCTGGCCTTCCAGCCCGGTACTTTCCAAATTGAAGCCGGCGTCCGCCGACTGCGACGGATCTATATCAGAACCGAGGTTTTGGCTGTCAATCGTGAGGAGGCGACTACCATTTCGGGTGGCCGGCATGATGATATTCACGACCTGTTTGACAGACTTCATCAGCTAGGCCCGAAAATAGTTGTTATCAGTGATGGTCACGCCGGGGCCTACGCCAGTGATGGCACCAATCGCTTCAAAATGCCCATCTATCCTGATCCGAAACCACCTTATGATCGGACTGGTGCAGGCGATGCCTTCACTTCAACATTTGTGGCCGCCATTATGCGCGGGGCCGATATTGAAGGGTCTTTGCTCTGGGCTCCGGTAAACTCCATGAGCGTTGTCCAAAAAGTTGGCGCCCAAGCCGGCCTTTTGAATGTGCCCGAAATTGAGCAATACTTAAGAGTGGCGCCGAAGTCATATCATCCGGAGAGGTTAAGTTAATGCGTCATAAAATAGCTCGCCTGCTTGGCGATTTAGAACACTTGGCGGCTGTCGAAATTGAACGACTAGAGGCGGCCCTTGGCTATCCAAGCGAAGACGTTCGTCTGATGGCCGATAACCATACAGCTGTTCGTCGAAAGCTGGCTGAGCTCAAACTTGACCCTGATGACACAACCTCTCAAGAGCTCTATCATGCGCTGTCCGCTCGCTACCGACAAGATTGTTTAGGCTTCGAACAAAAGCTGGGCATCAGCGACGTCACGCCTCTACAGAGAGCCCACATCGCCATAGAGATGGCCAAGCTTTGCCTAAGCGGTCAAAGCGCCTGGGCGCTCAAATGCAGCGTGGCTAAACAACTTTTAGCGACCTTACCACCAAATCGAACCAAGAAACTGCTGGGCTTTAGATCGCTTGATTCAATGCTGAAACGTACGCATGCAGGCCTGATTTTACTGCTGGCTAACCATGTTGAATCGCCAAGCTGGCAAAAAAGGTTCCATAGTCGGCTAGCGAACTCCGACCCGAGCAACTGGGAACTTAAGGATCTGAATATCGTCAAGCTTCCAAAAGTCATTTCCCAAAACGCAGTCGTTTTTGAACAATCAGCCGGCACTATTGGTGTTGGTCATGCCGATCTGCCGATCTTAAGCTGGCTTGCGCAAATATTACAGGCGGCTTCGCTTGCGTGCAGCAGCGATATGACGAGACAGCTTTTGGCTATTGAGCCGGCACTCAGGTGGTGGCTAGATAATAATCATCGAGTGGCGTGGTTAGATAAAGAGCCGGTTTCCCTGAACTTGACGGATGTGGCCATCAATCATCACAGCGACTCCTTTGAACAACGTTCGTTGATTCATGGTGGCCGCAGTCTTTGGCAAAAACTGCTCAGCCGGTACGAGGATCTGCCACAGGAATTAGCTGATTTGCCAAAGGTAGGCCCCGAACTGGCTGACACCAAAAAATTTGCGCCGGAGTTGGTAGCGGTGGAGGAAATTAGTGTTTAGATCTCATCTCATCACCTCCTTTCAGCCTCATCGACAGTCTCGGGCCTGCAAGCGGTATAACGCTCGTCAACGTATCAATCCAGATACGCTTCCTCGCCTAATACCACTTTCGGCTATCAAGACTACCGATTCGCTTAACAAAAGTAGGTTATGAAATGAGCTCTAGTAGCTATCAGTTTTGTATATCAGGCGCGGCTAAGGGCGAAAGCTATGAGGAAGGTAAGCAATTAGCAATGGCGGCCGGCCGATCTGTCGCCAAGGCTGGACATACTCTGTTTACGGGTGCTACTACCGGTCTGCCGGAAGTTGCCGCCGTGGCCTATAAAAAAGCCGGCGGGCAGATGAGCTTGGGCCTTTCACCGGCCGCTACCAAAATTGAGCACGTTGTCAAATACCGTCTGCCGACAAAACCATTCGACGCGATTTTATATACCGGCCTGCATTACGTTGGCCGTGATTCACTACTCATAAATTCGGCTGATGCGGTAATTAGTATCGGTGGCCGGATGGGCACACTGCATGAATTAACTATTGCCCTGGAAACCAAAACGCCAATTGGCTTTTTGCAGGGTGCTGGCGGCGTTAGTACCCAGATTGAGCAGTTGCTCGAGACGCTGCCTAATTTAGATCGAGATTTGATAATTTTTGAGACTGATGCTGATAAGCTGGTGGCCAAACTGACTGCCCTTTTAGATAAAGAACATAAACCGTACCACAAATTGTTTAGCATCTGACTGCTACAATTTATAGATGGCCCCGCTTAGAAATAACTTTCTGACGGAAATTTTTGATTCGCTAACGACGAATCAGATTTCTAACGGGGTCTATCCCGTTAGACCTAAGATTTTTGTTGAAAACAAAATCTGCCGCGGAGCGGAGGTCTAATCGGGATGGCCAAGTTCCATCTGAAGAGTGACTATAAGCCGACCGGTGATCAGCCGTCGGCAATTGCCAAATTGGTTAAAGCTGTCCAAGCAGGCGCCAAAAACCAGGTTCTACTGGGCGTGACTGGTTCGGGCAAGACCTTCACTATGGCCAATGTTATAGCCAATGTCCAAAAACCAACTTTAGTGCTTAGCCATAATAAAACCTTAGCCGCCCAGCTATATAACGAATTCCGGCAATTTTTTCCGGACAACGGCGTCCATTATTTTGTCAGCTATTTTGATTATTACCAACCCGAGGCCTACATGCCCAGGACCGATACCTACATAGAAAAAGACAGTGATATTAACGAGGAAATCGACCGGCTACGTCACGCTGCGACTAATGCCTTACTATCTCGACGCGATGTAATTATAGTGGCCAGTGTTTCCTGCATTTATGGCATTGGTTCGGTTGAAGATTACACGGCTATGACCATCCGGCTCAAAAAGGGCGAACGCCGGCTGCGCGATAAATTGCTTAGACAACTGACTAATATTCAATATCATCGCAATGATATGGCCTTTGAGCGCGGCAACTTTCGGGTCCGGGGTGACGTGGTTGATGTCTTTCCGGCCGGCGACGAGTCAGCTTATCGGGTGGAATTCTTCGGCGATGAGCTGGAGCGAATGATCCAGATTAATCCGTTGACAGGCGAGATTGAAAGAGAGCTTAGCAACTTAAGTATCTTCCCCAGTTCACACTATGTCACGCCGCACGAGAAACTCAAAGGTGCGCTCAGCAAGATTCGCGCCGAGGCCAACGCTCGCACAGTATGGTTTAAAAAGCAGGGCAAACTTTTAGAAGCCCAGCGGTTAGAACAACGGATTAAATTCGATCTAGAGATGCTAGAACAAACCGGCTTTGTCAAAGGCATCGAAAATTACAGTCGCTATCTGACTAACCGTGAACCTGGCGAACAGCCAGCCACCTTACTCGATTATTATCCAGATGACTTTTTAATGTTCATCGATGAGTCGCATATGACTATTCCTCAGGTTCGTGGCATGTATCATGGCGACCGTTCTCGCAAAGAAGTTTTGGTCGAACATGGCTTTCGTCTGCCGAGCGCGCTGGATAACCGGCCGCTGACTTTTTCTGAATTTATTCGACATCTCAATCAAACAGTTTATGTATCAGCCACGCCGGCTGAATATGAAATTTCTCGAAGCCCTAAGCCGGTCCAGCAAATTATCCGACCGACCGGTTTACTCGATCCCAAAATTGAGGTTCGTCCGCCGAGGGGCCAAATCGATGATATGATAACTGAGATTAATAAAACTGTCGGACAAGGCCAGCGGGTCTTAATAACTACTTTAACCAAGCACATGGCCGAAGACCTGGCCGAGTATCTGCAGGAAATTGATATTAAAGTCATGTACCTGCATAGCGAGATTGATACGCTGGAACGAACTGATATTCTGCGTGATCTGCGCCTAGGTGTTTACGATGTCCTGGTTGGAATAAATCTACTTAGAGAGGGGATTGATTTACCGGAAGTTAGTCTGGTAGCTATTTTAGATGCCGACAAAGAAGGCTTCTTGCGTTCCGAACAATCACTGGTTCAGACAGTCGGTCGAGCAGCCCGACATGTGGAGGGGCGGGTGATAATGTACGCCGATCACGTTACCGGTAGCATGCAACGGGCTATTTCCGAAACTAACCGCCGGCGCAAACTCCAGGAAGATTACAATCGCCAGCATAGGATTACACCTAAGAGCATCAAGCGTGCGGTGACCGAAATGCTACCCCGCATGGCAAAAGAAGAGAAACCAAAACTCGATCTCAAAAAAATCCCTAAAGAAGAATATAGTTGGCTTATCCGCGACTTAACCGCCCAAATGAACCTGGCGGCCGCCAATCTCGAATTCGAAAAAGCAGCCGAACTACGTGATCTAATAGAGGAAGTCAAGTCTAAGCTGTAGTTTTGCTATACTTATCAAATAGATGAGTAAACTGACTCGGGATGCAGTGCTCAAATTGGCTCACCTGTCGCGCTTGAAGCTGACTGATGAGGAAGTTGAGCGCTTCCGTCAGGAATTGTCAGAGATTTTGGCCTATGTCGAACAACTCGATAAAGTCGACACTAAGGACCTGGAGCCAACATATCAAGTGACAGGGCTTAAGAACGTCATGCGTGACGACCAACCGATTGATTATCAAGCCCAACCTAAGGATCTACTTAAAAACGCTCCGGCCAGCGAAAAGGGCCAATTCAAGGTTAAACGGGTCTTGGGCTAGTATGGACGATTGGCCAGCTATTGCCGATATCGCCGGTAGAGTCCAAAAGGGCGAACTTAAGGCTGTTGATCTTATGAAGCATTCATTCGACATGATTGCCCGCACCAAAGAATTTGAGGCCATAATTTCGGTACCTGAAGCCAGGGCGATGGCGCGGGCTAAAGAGATTGATGCCAAGGTTGCCAAGGGGGGTAAGGTCGGCCGTTTGGCTGGTGTGCCATTTGTAGCCAAAGATAACTTCTTAACATTTGGCGGCAAAACCACTGCCGCCAGCCATATGCTGGAAAATTTTGAGGCACCATATCAGGCGACAGCCGTTAATAAACTGGAGATCGAAGGGGCAATTTGCGTGGCTAAAGCCAATCTTGATGCTTGGGCCCATGGTAGCTCAACCGAGAACAGTGATTTCTTTGTGACCAAGAACCCATATGATAAAACACGTGTACCAGGTGGCAGTTCCGGCGGCTCAGCTACGTCCGTGGCCTTGAAAATCGCACCCTTTGCCACCGGCACGGATACTGGTAGCTCTGTTCGCCTACCAGCTGCCTTTTGTAATGTGGTTGGCCTGAAACCGACTTACGGCGCTGTCAGCCGCAGCGGGGTGGTGGCCATGGCTTCCAGTTTGGATGTTATTGGCTCCTTAGCTGGGACAGTTGAGGATGCTGCGCTCGTTTTTGATGTCATGGCTGGAACGGATGAGCTAGATAGTACGACAATTGAGCGTGATCCCAAAGGTTATGATATTCAATCGGCGACCTTCGATCTTCGAGGTTCAAAAATAGGCGTCATCAAAGAATATATGGGGCCTGAAGTCGAAGAGACTGTTAAGAAGCAGATAAATGGGGCGATCAAACAGCTAGCCGAGGCTGGTGCTCAGATTAGCGAGGTCAGCATACCCTCCTTACCATTTTCTCTGGCCGTTTACTACATCATTTGTCCGGCCGAAGTCAGCAGTAACTTGGCCCGCTACGACGGTCAGCGTTATGGTCTATCAGCTAGTGATGCTAAGGAACTCGAAGACAGCTACAACTTAAGCCGCGAGCGTGGTTTTGGCGCTGAAGCCAAACGCCGCATCATGATTGGCTCACATGTGCTATCCAGTGGCTACTACGACGCTTACTATAAAAAAGCTCAGACCGTCCGCACTAAATTAATCAACGAATACGAAGCTGTCTTCAAAAACGTTGATTTTTTGGTGGGACCGGTTTCGCCCACGCCACCGTTTAAAATTGGCGCCAGAGCCAAAGACCCCCTGCAGATGTATTTATCGGATCTTTTGATGGTTGGTTCAAATATAACGGGCGTACCTTCAATTAGCGTACCGGCTGGATTTAGCAATGATTTACCAGTCGGCTTGCAAATAATTGCGCCGATGCGAGCTGATCGCCAACTTTTGAGTTTCGCCAAGGCCTTTGAGGGACTATCCAAATGACCCCGATTAGAAGTAGCATGTCATATACATCTAATGATTTGTTTAAATCAAATCAGACTTCTAACGGGGTCTATCCCGTTAGACTCCCACAATGTAGTCGTGATCGGGCTTCTACAAAACAATCAGCTGCGGTAGTTAGGAGTCTAATGGGATGAGTATTTTTAGGTTGCACCGGCGGATAAGTAAGAAATATTTCCAGGCTAAATGGCTGGAACTTTTAGTGAGAGTTAAGACTTATGAGGGCATGATGCTGGCGGTTATTGACGCCGATAGATTGCTAGACGAAGTGTTGGCTCGCAAAGGTTTCAAGGGTAAGACGGCCGGTGAACGCCTAGTTGCTGCCCAAAAGGTTTTGAGTAATAACGACGGGGTCTGGTATGCCCATAAACTGTGTAACCGTCTGGTTCATGAACCGCAAATCAGGCTCAAGAAGGAAGAAGCCAAGAATGCTCTAAGTGGTTTTAAACAAGCCTTAATCGATTTAGGAGCCTTGTAATGGCAGATTACATTCCGACAATTGGAGTTGAGACTCATGTACAGCTTAAGACTAAAACTAAGTTGTTTGCGGCCGTTGGTAATGATGCCAGGCTAGCTCCACCAAATACTTTAATTAGTCACATTTGTGTTGGTATGCCCGGCGCTTTGCCAGTGCTGAACCGCGGCGCCGTTGAACTTGCTAGTCGAGCAGCCTTTGCGCTTAATACCAAACCACAAAAGTTCAGCCGCTTTGAGCGTAAGCATTATTTTTATCCCGATTTGCCGAAGGGATATCAAATCACCCAGCTGGAAGATTCGATTATCAAAGGCGGGTGGGTCGAAATTACGCTCGATGGCAAAGCTAAGCGCATCAATATTGAGCGGGCCAATTTAGAAGAAGACGCTGGTAAAAATATCCACCCAGAGGGCGCTGATTATACATTAGTTGATCTTAACCGAGCCGGAACACCGCTGTTAGAAATTGTCAGCCGACCGGATATTAATAGCGCGGTTGAAGCTAAAACTTACGCTCGTGAGCTGTGGCTGCTGATGAAGTATGCCGATGTGACTGACGGCGATCTGTATCATGGCCATGTCCGCTTTGATGTTAACGTCAGTGTTAGTAAAGAAGTCGGGAAGCTCGGCACCCGGACGGAAACTAAAAATTTAAATAGTTTCCGCTCGGTTGAAGCAGCTATTGATTATGAAATTAAGCGACAGACTGAACTGCTAGAGCGTGGCGGAAAAGTTATTTTAGAAACCCGCGGCTGGGACGAAGCCAAACAAAAAACCACTAGCCAGCGAGGCAAGGAAGAAGCCGAAGATTACCGCTATATGCCCGAGCCGGATGTACCACCACTCGAGCTGGACGAAGACTTTGATAAGGAAATAGAAAAACAAATGCCAGTTCTACCGATCGAAATCCGGGCACAGCTACTAGGCATAGGATTTATCAAAGGAGAAATAGAGACACTGCTCGATGACCCAGATCTGGCAAAAAGCTATATATCTGAGACCTTGGGTATTGGCCCCCCGGCGGCAGTAAAGTTGTTCGGTTCGACATTAATACATGATGCTAAAATCCGCGAAGCCTTTAGAGCAATGAATAAGCAGATGAAAAAAGACATGGTCAGAAATTCAATGGTTGCGGCAAATGCTAGTGTTGCTAATCAAATTAATAGCTCACAATACACGAACTATATTCATCAGATTGCATTTTCGAACAAAAAAGCAAAGGACCTTTTGATGGATCAAATTTCGGACGAAGCGGAAATCGAAAAAATTGTTGCTAAAGTACTGTCCGACAATCCAAAAGCAGCTGAAGATGTTAAAAAAGGGGAAATGAAGGCTATCGGTTTTTTGGTCGGACAAGTAATGGTCAAATCTAAAGGCCAAGCCAATCCGCAAATGGCTCAGCAGTTGATTAAAAAACAACTTGGTCTGGTGGGGTAAAATATAGCTATGGCTCAAAAGATTCGAAAAGCGGTGATTGCGGCGGCTGGTTTTGGTACGCGTTTTTTGCCTCAGACTAAAGCTATGCCCAAAGAAATGCTGCCGATTGTTGACAAACCAATCATCCAAATTGTGGTTGAGGAATTAGTTGACGCTGGCATTGAAGACATAATT
>MGCV01000028.1 GCA_001790575.1 Candidatus Saccharibacteria bacterium RIFCSPHIGHO2_12_FULL_47_17
GTAACCGACGTGGTTATGACTAAGCTTGATACCTTACAAAAATACTCGGATTTAGGTTCTATTCCGATTGCGGTGGCTTATAAATATCAGGGTCAAACTTTGAGCGAGGCCCCCAGCTCGGCCTACATGCTGGCCGATTGTCAGCCGGTTTATAAAGAAGTTAAACTTTGGCAGGGCGATGCAACGAAAGTAATGAGCTGGCGTGATCTGCCAGATAGCGCTAAAAAATTTGTTGAATTCATAGAAAAACAACTCGGCGCGCCGATTTCTTTGGTCGGAGTTGGTCCGGGCAGAGAACAGCTCCTAGCTAGAAACTAGCAATTAGGAAATAGTAATTAGTAAGCATATAGTTGCAGCTGTTTTCCCATACTAATTGCTGTTTTCTAGTTCCTAATTTCAGCGCATAATATGCGCTATGGCTTTATTTCAGAAACAGCCAATCACCCAAAACCAGCCGCTGTATACCATTAGTGGTGGAAAATCCCTGCTAGTAATCGGTTTAGGTAATCCAGTCAAAAAATATGCCGGCACCCGTCACAACATCGGCTTTATGGTAGTTGATGAGTTTGCCAAAGCTAACGATTTTGCGGCCTGGCACCTAAACAAAAGTTTAAAAAGCGAAATCAGTCTGGCCAACTTAGGACAGAGCAGGGTCATACTGGCAAAACCGCAAACTTTTGTGAACAAAAGTGGCGAAGCCGTCCAAGCCGTCCAACATTTTTATAAAGTCGGCAACTCCGAAACGCTTGTAATCTATGACGAGCTAGCCCTACCATTTGGTCAACTTCGGACTAGATTGGGTGGTTCAGACGCCGGCCATAATGGCGTCAAATCACTAATTTCACACATAGGCGAAGATTTTGGCCGCTTGCGAATTGGTATTAGCTCCGAATTGGCTGACAAAAGTGACGCCGAGAAATTTGTGCTTGCAAGATTTAGCAAAGCAGAGCAGGTATCATTGACCAAGATACTCGGTGAAGCAAACACTCTAATAACTGAGTATGTTTTTAGCGGCCAGCTGCCTCACGACACACGCACCATAATTTAGAATTTAAAAGTAAAAACAAAGAGCCTCCAGAGGGGGTGGGCACCGCTGGAGACTCTTTGCGGGCTCGAAACTTTGGCTCAAGCCCAAATTACACCCTTCAACCCCACCGTAAGCGAAGCATCAGAAAGTATCGGCTTAAATTAATTAGCAAACGATATCCGTGCCGCCCACCTAAAAATTGGTGAAGCATCATTGAGATTCGCTGACCCACATTGAAGCAGAGTCCTCCCGCCATCGGTCGAAACCGCGGCGAGGCAGAGTTAAAGGGGATAAGTTGCCTGAGAGAGCCCCGCCCCTTTCTGCTAACCTTGAATATTTGCCATAAGCAATTGCCCAAGCAGCTACTGCTGGCTTATACTCAAAGACAACAAAAAGGAGCGGGGGACCGAGCCGTAAGTGGAGGGTAAACAACTTACATAAATGGTCGGATCTCTCAAACTCCCGCAGTCCGTAAAACGAACTTAGGGTAAAAGGTGCGTAAACCTACACTAGTAGGTCTAACAAGTTGCAATTTTAGCAAAAAGATTGTAATAAGTCAATACTTCTAAACATTCTAGCATGAAAGTCAATATCCATAAGCACAATCAGACTGGTTATCCGGCAGTTCTGGCCAACATATACGATCCACCCGGGCAGTTATACTGGACAGGTGCCGAACCGGCCTCGTGGCTAGACTTGCCAAGAGTCGGTATTGTCGGTAGTCGCAAGCCAACCACCTATGGTCGTCAGGTAACTTACAAGTTCAGCTCGACTTTGGCCGCCCGCGGTGTTGTCATAATTTCTGGTCTGGCCTTTGGTATTGATTCCATTGCTCATCAGGCCGTGATAGAAGCTGGTGGCCTAACAGTTGCCGTTTTGCCCGGGAGCCTGGAGCAAATTTATCCAGCCTCGCATCGGGCGCTAGCCGAAAAGATATTAAGAAGCGGCGGCACGCTGGTCAGTGAATATCCGCCAGGCACCGAGATCCGGGCCCACAACTTCATCGCCCGTAACCGGATCATCAGCGGCCTGTCTGATGCCTTATTAATTACACAGGCCGGCGTTAAAAGCGGCAGCCTGCATACTGCCAACTTTGCCATTGAGCAGGGCAAAACAGTCATGTGCGTTCCAGGTGATATTACAGTCGCCTTAAATGAAGGCAGTAATAATTTGATAAAAGGCGGGGGTCTGCCAGTCACAACAGCGGAGGATGTCATCTTCGCGTTGGGACTAAATCTGCAACCCACCAAGTCCAACCGCAAGATTTTCCAAGGCAGCGCCCAGCAACAATTAATCTTTGACCTTATCCGCCAAGGCGTATCTGATCAGGAGGAACTAGCTGTCCGCAGCCGGCTGGATAGCGCCGTCTTTTCGACAGCTTTAACTATGCTCGAGATTTCCGGATATATCCGGGCCAGCGGCGCTGGCCAATGGACAATCGCTTGACCATTGATACTTGAACATTAACCATTTATTGGTAGACTGGCAGCTATATGCCAAAGAACGTAGTAATTGTTGAGAGTCCGGCTAAAGCCAAGACAATTGCTCGTTTTTTGGGTAAAGAGTACGAGGTCACGAGTAGTTACGGCCATATCCGCGATCTGCCAAAAAAAGAGTTCGGAGTAGATATTGAGAAGGGATTTAAACCAACTTATGTAGTCCCGCCGGATAAGAAAAAGGCCGTCCGCCAATTAAAACAAGCCGCCAAGGGCGCCACCATCTGGCTGGCCAGCGACGAAGACCGCGAAGGCGAAGCTATTGCCTGGCACGTTTGTGAACTATTAGGCCTTAATCCCGACAGCGTCAAACGCATCGTTTTTCATGAAATAACGGAAGGAGCTATCAGCCAAGCCATAAAGACACCACGCGGCATTAACCGACAGCTAGTCGACGCTCAGCAGGCCAGGCGAGTATTGGATCGACTAGTCGGCTACGAACTGAGTCCAGTGCTATGGAAAAAGGTCCGACCCGGTCTTTCGGCCGGCCGAGTCCAAAGTGTAGCCGTCCGATTAATTGTGGAACGTGAAAGAGAAATTCGGGCCTTCGAGCCCGAAAGTTCCTTTAAACTAACGGCTGTTTTTGTCGTTGATGAGCAGCAGCTAACCGCCGAGGCGGTCGACAAAATAGCCGCTCTGGCCGATGCCAGAGCATTTTTAGAAAACCTTAAGTCTGCCACTTTTAAGGTAATTGCTATTGATCAAAAACCAGCTAGCCGCAGCCCGTCTGCTCCTTTTACGACTAGCACTCTGCAGCAGGCGGCTAGCAGTCGGTTAGGTTTTAGCGTCCGTCAAACTATGCGACTGGCTCAACAGCTTTATGAAGACGGTTTAATAACTTATATGCGTACCGACAGTGTAATCTTAGCCGAGACAGCGCTTAATTCAACCGCTAAATACATAAATGGTAGTTTTGGTGCTAAATATTATCATCGTCGGCAATACCAGACCAAAAGTCGTTCCGCTCAAGAGGCTCATGAAGCAATTCGACCGACAGACATCAACAAAACTTCGGCCGGTCGCGACGGGCGCCAGCGCAAACTTTATGAGCTAATTTGGCGACGGACCGTTGCCTCACAAATGGCCGCCGCCGAAATTGAAAAAACCCAAGTTAAAATTGCCATCAGCACAAGGGATGAATTACTAATTGCCAGCGGTGAAGTCCTAAAGTTTGATGGTTTTATGAAAGTTTATGGTGGCGCTAAAGATGATCAGCTGTTGCCTAATGTCAAAGTTGGCGACAGCTTGCAGCTGGCTAAAGCCACGGCCACCGAAAATTTCAGCCGTCCACCAAGCCGCTATTCAGAAGCCACTTTAGTCAAAAAACTCGAAGAGCTAGGCATCGGCCGTCCCAGTACTTACGCCCCAACCATCAGTACCATCCAAGACCGCGGCTACATTGAAAAGAGGGATAGCGACGGAACAGCAGTTTCGCCCCAAGAACTCAACCTAGACAATGGTCAAATCAGCCCAGCAACTCTTGAGGTTATAATTGGCGCTGATAAAAACAAGCTGGCGCCGACTGATTTAGCCGAGGTAGTGACCGATTTTTTGATTAAGTACTTCACCTCGATTGTGGATTATGATTTTACAGCCCGCGCCGAAGCCCAGTTCGATGACATTGCTAATGGCGGACAGGATTGGCAAAAGATGATAGCTGCCTTTTATGAAACCCTTCACCCCTTGATAAAAAAATCGCAGCAAGTTAGCCGAGCCGAAGCTGCTGGCGCCCGGGAGCTTGGTAAGGATCCGGCTTCTGGTAAACCGGTAATTGTCCGATACGCTCGTTTTGGACCGGTACTGCAGTTAGGGCAGTCGCCTGATCCAAAAGATAAAACAGCGCCAAAGCCACAATTTGCGCCGCTGCCAGCTGATACAACGATGGACAACGTTACACTGGAAGCCGCCTTGCCAATGTTTAATCTACCAAGAGCGGTTGGCCAAACAGAGCAGGGCGAGAGCATAAGCGCCTCGATAGGTCCCTACGGACCATATATCAAAGTCGGTAAAAAGTTTATTAGCCTTAAAGAGCATGATCCTTTGGCAATCAGTGAAGCCGAGGCCCGAGTACTGATAAAAGAACAGGCCGAAGTGGCTTCTAAGAAGGTTATTGCCGATTTTGGGGTGGTTAAGGTTCTGAACGGCCCTTATGGTCCCTATGTGACAGATGGAAAAATCAATGCCCGACTTCCAAAAAAACAAGACCCCGATAAAATTGATGAACAGACCGCTAAAAAAATACTCGAAAATAAACCAAAAGCAAAATTCAAGAGAAAAAGGTCATAGGCGTTGACTATAGCCAAGCATAGTCCGCCGGCCATTTATCCACAATTTTAACAGTTTGCCGAATATGTTCTTTAGCAATAAAACATAAACGGATTGTGGCTGATACGTCTAATTAGTGATACAATAAATATATCAAACTAATTGTTTGACTTTTAAAAATTATAGTTTTATAATAGGTATAGCCGATAGCGTTATGGGCAGCGCTAACAGGGAAGAAAATTATGGAAGAAGCAATCACAGCCGAGAAAATAAACGTCGAAAATGTTGTTCGAGACATTTTGGCGACGATTGAACGTGAAAGGGAAAGGGAGATTATTGCCCGTCGCTTTGGCCTGTTTGATCGCCGCGAGACACTCGAGCAGATTGGCGAACTATTGGGAATTACCCGTGAACGCGTCCGTCAACTCGAAAAAGCGGTTATTACCCGCTTAAAGGCCGCTGGCGAAGAGCTACCACATATCAAAGATGTCCAAGCTATTCTCAACCAGCATCTGTCTGATATGGGCCATGTGGCTCGGACCGAGCACATCACGCCTAAGCTGGCACCTTCCAATAGTAAGCTGGATCAATCAAGAGTGGCCTTTTTGGCCCACTTAAGTCCTCAAATCGCTGTAGTTGAAGATAATGATCACTTTTATCATGCCATCGGGCTGGCCGCCAAGCACTCCGAGCAGGCTATTCGTGAACACGTCGGCAAGGTGATTGAGGCTATTACCAAAATTGGCCAGCCCTCGTCAATAAAAGAGATTGCCGCTGCCTCTGACAACCAGGACGAAAAACACGTCCAGGCGTTGGCCACCGTCTCGAAAAATGTGGCTAATTTACACGGCCGCTGGGGCTTGACCAAATGGCCAATGGTTAATCCAAAAAACATCCGCGATAAGATTTATGTCATATTGCATGATGCCAAAAAGCCAATGCATTTCTCAGAAATCGCCGAAGCTATTAAGCAAAGTGATTTCAAGCGCAAAGACGTCACCACTCAAGCCATCCATAATGAACTAATTAAAGATAATCGCTTTGTCTTGATTGGCCGGGGTATTTATGCGCTCAAGGAATGGGGCTATAAGCGGGGCACCGTGGCCGATGTTATTGCTGAAGTACTGAAAAAAGAAGGTGGCTCGCTACACCGCGATGAGATTGTCCGTCGGGTGCTCAAAAGCCGCCAAGTTAAAGAAACAACCATCCTGCTCAATCTGCAGGGTAAGCCACAGTTTAAACGGGTGGCCAAAGCCACCTACGGCCTGTCCGAGTAAATCCGCCGGGCGGGCGGCACTTTCCCCCCGCACTTTCCCCCGATAAGAAGGATGAAACTGGTTTGTCAGGAGGGTATAATATGGCTATGGGAGTAGTTTATGCGCATCCGTGGAAGGCAGTTATTTGGCAAGCCATCAAACGATTATTGTTTACTTTCGATCAAAGTCCCCTCAAGCTATGATAGCGACCAAAGTAGTGCCGAGCAGCTTTTAGCCTCTTGGCATGATTTGCTGCAGCCGCAAAAGCGATCTCGACTAACAGGTGCCCTAAGTCAACATATTAGCCTAGAAATTACTTCGATAGCCGGTCAAGTTAGTTTTTATATTTGGCTACCCAAAAGTCTGGCCTCAACTGTTACCAAAAATATCCGCGGCTATTACCCTCATGCCCTTATCAAAGAAGAGGCGATTGATTATGCCCATCGTCTTAGCCAGGCTCCGGTTGTCTTATCGGGCGAATTGGCGCTACTGCAAAATGAAATACTGCCCATCACGGGGCAGGCTGAACAGCAAACCAAAATAGTGGAATCTATTATCGCCGGGCTGTCTAAAATCGATCCTAAAGACGAGGCAATTTGGATACAGATCTTAATCAGACCAATCTGGCAGGGCAGTGGTTCAAAAGCCCTTAGCCGAGTCCGGCGCGGCCAAGCCGCCTTTGCGCCTAAAGGCTTAAACGCCAAACTGAACTACGGGGTTCATTTGTTTGGTGCGTTGTCCAAATCAGGAAGGGCAGGCAGCCCAGCCGACTTAGAATTGCCAAAGCTTGAGCAACAAAAGCGCTCTGCCATAGAAGATAAAATTAGCCGGCCGGGTTATAGAACCAAGATTCGTCTTTTTTACTGTGGCCAGGATCAGCGGACCGCTCGTCTAAGATTGCAGGCTTTAGCTGGTGCTTTCCGTAATTTTTCCTCTCCATCGGTCAATGGTTTTAGACTTCAGAATCTCAGTTTTAATCCCGAAAAGCAGCTAGAGTACTACGCCCGCTTTTTTATCGATAAAGGCTTTTTATTAAACAGCCGCGAGCTGGCCACTATTTTTGATCTATCGTACTTGCCGAGCGATGCCGCGCCAGCCACGTCAGTTAGCGAGGTCGAGGCGCCAGCCGGGGTGGCCACGGCCGAAGAGCCAGCTCAATCGGTTAGCCTTTTCGGTTTAACGTCAGTTGATAGCTCCAAAGTTGTCTTTGGCATTAGGCGCCAGGACCGGCCGCAAAATTTGTTGATCTTGGGCGAGGCGTCTACCGGTAAGTCGCATCTACTTGAGCTGCTGATGCTATCAGATATTTTTTACGGGCAAGGCTTTGCCCTAATCGATGCTCATGGCGATCTGGCCGAGAAAATTATCAGCTTTATTCCAAAGCGCCGTTTTGATGATGTTGTTTACTTTAACCTTGGTGACCTGCGACAACCGATTGGTTTTAACCCACTAGAAAATGATGACGCAGCCTTGCGTGGACAGCTAGATGCTGATCTGGTCAGTGCCATCAAGACGCTGTTTAATGATGAATGGGGGCCGTTGAGCGAGTATTTACTACGTCAGTCCTTTCTAGCCTTGATGGACTACCCAGAGGCTACGCTCCTAGACATTAATCGTCTGCTTAAAGATGAGACATATCGACGGGAAATTGTATCACACATCAAAGATGAGGACGTTAAATCATTCTGGCAGGCTGATTTTGAAGATTGGCAGGCTAGATACCCCGAGATTGTTATAACATCGCTCAATAAGATTGGCGATTTTACGACCAACCCAACTATTAAAAATGTTGTCGGCCAATCAACAAGCACTTTTGATATTCGTAAATTAATGAACCAGGGCAAGATATTAATTGTCAATTTAGATCGCCGTCTGCTGGGTGAAGCCAACGCTTCGGCGATGGGCATGCTACTGCTGGCCAAACTTCGCTTGGCTGCCGCCAGTCGCTTGAATGATCCGGCCGAGCAGGCCAGACCCTTTTACCTATACATAGATGATTTTCATAATTTTGTGGCCGATCCCTTCTTGGCAGTTGCATCTGAAAGCCGACGCTTGGGATTGAATCTCACCTTAGCCGATCAATCGCTGACCACACTTAACGGCAGTCTTGGCACCAAGCTAGTTGAACATTTTGGATCAATGATTAGTTTTAAGCTAAAAGAAGAGGACGCTAAGTCTGTCCGGGCTTATTTTAAAAGCGGATTTTCTTTGTCAGACCTAACCGGGCAGCGTCATGGTTCATTCGTCGCCAGTCTGATCATTAATCAAGAAAAAGCCCCGGCCTTTGCTGGCCAGCTGCTTAATTTGCCCATGCCGCCGACAGATAACCGACCGGACGTGGTGGCAGTCTCTCGAGCCAATTATGGTGTTGACAGCCGCACCATTGATAAACTATTGACCAAAAAACATAGTTCATCGACGGACAACATCAAAGCCTTGAGCGGTATTTTTCGCCTAGCCACCAAGGGACTGGCTAAAACCAATATTGGAAAAGTAGCTACCGGCAGCGCCAATTCGGCCAGAGCGGCGTCCACTCGCAAGCCAAAAGATGACGACGAGCGCATTATCAAGCTCCATTAGTCTAAGTTTTATCAAATCTCACTAGATACTGAATATTGATTGTTGCTTTATCTCGAATATGGTGGACTCTTTGAAATGTTGTTCGCTGTCAATAAGTATATTTGTGGGAAGTGCTATTTTTCTTCTTGCAATGGTATCAGCTACTTCCTGAAATGTGAGATTACCATTACCTACAAGCACGAAATAAGTATTGAAGGGCAACTTAGAATATCTTTTTAATTTAATATTAATTACCCCTCCAAGAGAAAATCTGTCCTTTGCATAAAATAAATCGATAACTACACCTATTTCTTCGTTAAGATATATAAAATAATCGCTTGAAACATTACCTGGTCTTATAATTTTATGCTCATGTACGGCGAGAGGTTGAAAATGCTGTAACAAAAAATTATAAAACTCTTCTTCGTATAAAGTTGCTCGTTTGTAAGTCTTACTGGCGATTTCACTACGATATGAGCCTTGGGTAAAATTAGAATGACTATCAGGGATCAACTCTTTACGAAGTACAACTAAACCGCCAAACTGACGCTGTATAGATCTAGAACTTGGTAGATACTCAAAAATGTCGATCTCGCGCGCAGTAGGATATCGTCGATAAATTTTAAAGAAGTGCGTAAGGCCTGCTAAAACTTCTTCCTTAGTCCAATTTGTTTGATGTCCTGATTTACTAGCCCTAAGGTTAGAATTCACAAATTTATAGTACTACAAATTTAACTGAACATTTTGCGAACATAATATAGTCAGGCCTTGCAGGACAGAAAAAAGACTCGAAGCTAAAACGGGTGAGGTATATACTGAAGAAATATTGCTCTCACGAAAAACGAGAAAAAATCAGCGACGCATGAAGTAGGGGGAGAACCGATTTAATGCCCGAAAGCGCACGTCGTACAATGTACCTTTTACGACGCGACGTTTTTATATAGGAGTTATAAGTTAACACCCTACCCAACAGGGGACCTCGGCTCGCCAAGGTCTGATTCATCCTTCTACCTCGCTATCGTTGTCATTAAGAATCTATTACCTTAACCTCTTCATATTCTTTGCGATTGAAAATAGATATCGCTTATAGTTATCCACAAGCAGCTATTTGCATTTTTGGGCTTCAATGTTTTTGTATTTTTCTCCCTGCTTCAACTGACTTATATCAATATTTGACAATTGGATAATTACCATTCGCTATATACTTTTCCCCATCGTCAGTAAACTTAAGCAAAATGAACAAAAAACGAACTAGAGGGGTGGGGGTATTAGTCCTGCAAATTTATGAATTAAATCAATGTGAGTTTTTTAAAAAACTATTTATAGTAGATACGGCCTTCGACTCGGACATCAAGATATTCTTTAGGCCCTTCCCCGCTTTGGTCAAACTGAGCCCGAGCCGCTAAAAATTGCCCGGTCTGAATCAACGCGTCGCCATCAACGTTAAACTTAACATAATAATTTCTATCGGTAGTTCGCAAATTAATTTCTGGGGAGCCTTTTGGTAAATTAAATGAGGCCACTGGCACATTAGCCTTTTGGCATTGGGCCAGGACAGACAGTATAAATTGCGACGTGTCTTTGCCTAAAACAACTTCGCCTGATTTAACTGGCAATGATGTCTGGTCATTGATAACTGGTAAAGCCGTAACTTGCGGAAAATTTTCTGCTAGGCCAACAGCTTTGCCGTTAGCCGCCACCACATATTTGATCTGTTCTCCGTAAGTTCCAGCCGCACCGGTTAGAATGAAGCTAGGTGGAGCCACTATCAACTTCACCTGCGGCGTACGGGCATAAAGTGGCAGTTTGATGATAACATCAGATAGTTCCGGGAACTTGGCTTGAAGCGAATGAATAATCGCCTGCTGGTTGAGCGTCGGTTTAAACCGATTTAAGACCGTTGAAAATTGCTGGTTAACGGCCGTGGTATATTCACTGCTCTGGCGGTAAATTTGATTATCAAGCTCTACTTTAGCTTTAGGATTAACGATCAAACTAAAAATGATGCCAGCTAAAATAAGCGCCACTAACATAAAAAGGTTAAGCTTGGATAAATAAGTTCTAGCTTTGGCCTTCCCTGACGTCCGATTATTAAAAGTTGTTGTTGGTCTTTGAGATCGCTGCCGATAGTATGTCATTGGCGCCCGAGCGCTGCCCATGGTTGGTCTAGTCCTTAGTTGTCTATTTTTTTTGGCTCCGAAAAAACGCATATTAGGCTAGGATTAAGTCCGCTAATTTATCGGCTGCGTCAGGACGAGCCATTGAACCAAGATTGTCGGCAAGTTCGCGTCGTCTCTTAGGATTTAGCCTCAACTGCTCGGTAAGTTTGAGTAATTTTTGTGGACTTAGCTTGTCATCCTCAATAATTGCGGCTTGACGAATTTTAAGCTCCTGCGCATTTTTTAACTGATGGCCACCAGTTAAAAATGCCGCTGGCATAATAATGCAGGCTTTGGCCGCTACGGCCAGTTCAGCCAGAGTTGAAGCGCCAGCCCGAGCAATTACCAGGTCAGCGGCGCCGCTGTATTTATAAAATTGATCACTAAAGCCAACTACCTTGACTCTCTTGAGTTGCTCATCACTCAAAATTTGGTGGTATTTTTGTTTGACGGCCATCTCGTGTTGACTGCCCGTAAAATGAAGGATGTGGCTTTTGGCATCAGCCTTAAGCAACTGGGGCGCAATGGCCAAGGTTTTATCATTTAAGGTTTTGGAGCCAAGGCCACCGCCGGCCACCAGCAGCACAAAGCTGTCCGCCGGCAATTCGAGCTGTTTCTTATATTCAATTTGGAGATCTGGAGTGACCGGTCTGATCCGCTCATCGGTCGGAACACCGACGTACTTGACCGTACCAGCTGGATAAGTGTCGGTGTAATACTCAACCGGCATACCGCTAGTATGGATTTTAGCCCAGCGACCAACTAAGCGATTAGCTAAACCAGGTTCGGCATCCGAATCATGAGTAATAATCGGGATATGTAAACTTCGGGCGGCTAAGCCGATGGGTACCACCACATAGCCACCTTTGGAAAAGATGACGTCCGGCTTGAGCTTTTTGAGCAAGCGGCGAGCCGAAAATGCACCATATAAAACTTTAAAAAAGTCTTTGATGTTTAAGATAATAGTTTTTATATCAACTAGACGCGCCAAAAGACTCTGATCATGGTAACGGCGAAACTTACCTGAGGTAACAAAAAAAACTTGGTCAAAGATTCCAAAACGTTCTTTAACCCCGTCAAGTTTGTCTCCACGCAGCCCAATGTAAATTAGTCGACACTTTGGACATCGCCGCCTAAGTACGTGGGCGAGCGGTAACAGCGGTGTGATATGCCCGCCCGAGCCGCCGCCCGCCAAGATTATTGTTTTTGGTTTCAAAGGAGCCGCCTGTTGGCTCTGGTTCCTTAACATTGTAACTAGTATAGCGCGAAATCTGGAAAACCAGGCCCAGCGCGGCAGTCAGAAAGACTAGGCTGGTACCACCCTGACTAATCAGCGGCAAAGTAATGCCCTTAAGCGGCAGTAAGCCGACCATGGCGCCAATATTAATAATCATCTGAGTACTAAACCAGGCCAAAACCCCGACGACTATCAAGCGGTAGGCCCAGTTGGTGCTACGCGCGATTATTTTTTTTAGCCGGCTAATATAGAGACCGTAAATTACCAGGATTATGGTGGTGCCAATAAAGCCGAATTTCTCGGCTATAACGGCAAAAATGGAGTCGTTAGAAGGCTCCGGCACGTAGCCAAATGAAGCTGTGCCAAAGCCTAAGCCTTGCCCAAAAACACCGCCCGAGCCGATAGCCGTCAAGGCTTGGCAAGCATGGTAGCCACTGAGCTGACAGTTGGCCTCGGGATTTAAGAACGTGGTAATACGATCGCGACGATAAGGGGTACTGGCTATCGCCAGACCAGCTAAGGCTATAACAACCGCAGCTACTATAGCGATGCGTCTTAAGGGAACACCGACGGCGTAAGCCATCAGGCCAATTATCATAACCACTACCGCCGCTGAACCAAAGTCACTTTGCAATTTAGCAATCACAAAACCGGCAGCTAGCACAATAAGAAGCAGTGGCCTAAGGGTGGCTTTAAAATCGTTGACTTTCCCTGCCCTATAGCGCTTCGCTAACCAACCAGCCAGCCATATTATCAAAGCAAACTTAATTAGTTCGACTACCTGGAAAGAAAAGCCGCCAAAACGGATCCAGCGATGCGCCGGATAAGCTTCGTTAATAGGCGTAAACATTACCACCAATGAACCAATGATAGCAATTGCTGCCAGCGGTTTAGCCAACTTAAAAACCTTTTCTATGGGCAGCTGAGTGGCAACTATGAAAGCAATTACTCCTAGGCTAACATCTATTAACTGTTTTACTATGAAGTGGTTCTGGCTAATGCCTTGACTGGCAGCCAGTCCTGGGCTGATGGAATAAACCACAACTAGGCCGATAACCATTAGCAGAGCTGTCAGAATAAGTAGAGAGTGATCAGCCTTGTGCCGACGTAGATATTGACTATCAAGTGCCGATGTTCCTGGTTGATTAAATGCTAGCTGGGGCCGCCGGCGAGAGCGGATGTTCACAGCGGTCCTCCGAGGATAAACATAATCAGACCAACGAATGAAGCGACGGCACCGAGGACCCAAAAGCGCATTGTAACTTTAGTCTCGGGCCAGCCCAGTGCTTCAAAATGATGATGGATTGGTGAAGACAGAAAAACTTTTTTGCCCCTCCTGAGTTTTTTGCTTAAAATCTGGATTACTACCGAGCCAATTTCGACCACAAAAACGGCCGCTATGACGGGTAGCAAAAAGACGGTATCGGTTAAAAAAGCTACGACGCCAAGAGAGGTGCCAAGTGCAAAAGAACCAACATCGCCCATAAAGAAACGGGCTGGATAAATATTAAACCAGGTGTAGGCCAGCAGCGCACCGGCGACGGTCATGCAAAATCCTGCCACCCCATATTTACCCTCAATAAAGGCAATCAGCGAATAAGTTCCAAAGGCTATCACGGCTAGGCCACCAGCTAGGCCATCCAAGCCATCAGTCATGTTAACAGCGTTGGCTGTAGCGAAGATTACCAGAATAAACAGTGGAATGATTAGCCAGCCGATATGTAGATCACCTAAAAACGGTATATTGACACTGGTGACATCTAGTTTGGCAAAGAACCACCAGCCGCCAACTAAAGCAACGCCTGTTAACAGCGCGGCCTTAACTTTAGCTCGCATGCCGGCAATTGCCCCGCCAAAGCCCCGAATATTAATAAGGTCATCAATCAAACCGATTGTCCCAGCACCAGCCATGGCCGCCAGCGGCAGCCAGGTTTGAGAGCGGGAAAGATTGCCGGCCATTGTCACTAAAATAGTAGCCAGGACGAAAATCATACCAGCCATAGTCGGAATGTTACGCTCGTGTTTGGCGGCGTGTAGTTTCTGATAGACCGTCGCTGTCTCGCCGGTGATGGCCGTGGTTCGAGGCCGCTTCCACCACTTACCAGAATAGGCAGCCGTAGTGTAAAGCGGCGTCAAAATCATGCTGACTGCAAAGCCTAAGAAGCCGAACAGAAAAATTTGTTCGATGGTTGAGGCGTCGGCTACGACTTGAAGTGTACTCATGTTTGTTTGGCTGTGATGGCTAATATTATATCATTTTTTCGGCACCACGCCGAAGTTATCAATCAACATGTGGGCCAGATCGCCAAAAATTGGCTGAGCAGCGCCAGCACCAGCATAGCCACCAATACGAGGATCGTTAACCCGCACCACAATTACATATTGAACTCGGTCGCCGCCGACGAAACCAATATATGTGCCATTGAATTTATCCTCGTAATAACCACCGGCTGGATTGGCAATTTGGGCCGTGCCGGTTTTGCCACCTACACTATACTTATCGCCAAAGCGTCTGGCAAAATGATGGTTAGCCACAACATATTCCATCAGCGAGCGCATTTGGCTAGAAACGGCGTCCGAGACCACGCCGGTTCGCACCACATTGGGCTGCTTAACTTGGCTGCCGACTTGTTCAACTAAATGTGGCTGATAGTAGATGCCGCCGTTAACAATCGACGATAGAGCTGCGGCCATTTGCAGCGGCGTGGCCGCCATAGCCTGACCAAAGGCGGTATTAGCATAGGTCAATTTTAGAGCATCACCGCTGAGCGGATCAGGGATATAGCCATTGGCCTCATAGCCCTGCTCTATGCCGGTGGCCTTGCCCAACTGGAAATGATTAGTCATGTAATCGTACCAATGCTCACGGGCTTGTTTATTAATATCACCACCACCCATCTGCATCAGGATCCAAGTAGCCCCGGTATTGACTGACTGGTTCAAGACCTCGGCAATACTTCTGGTAGCTGCACCGCCAACTTCCTCAATATTGGTAATGGTATGGCCGTCTAAATCCCAGCGACCAGGATCATAAAATGTCGTATCGGGTTTGATAACACCCAAATCCAGCGCCGCGCTGGCGGTCAGGATCTTCATGGAAGAGCCAACTTCTAGCGGTGAACTAACGGCCGCATTATTAAAGACGTCACTATTGCTGACATTGTAATACTCAGCCGGGTTGTAGCTTGGCCAATTAGCCATGGCCTTGATGGCTCCAGAGTTTACTTCCATAATTAGGGCCGAACCGGAGTTGCTGCGAGCCGTTTCTAGGCCCTTTTTGAGAATATTCTCCAGTTGTTTTTGCATGCCCAGATCAACTGTTAAAATCACATCGCTGCCGGCTTTGGGGTCAACTTGGATATTATCTTTACTGGCGGCCAGCGGCACACCACGGACATCAGTCACCGCTTTCAGCAGGCCTGGCGTGCCAGTCAGTTCTTTGTTATAAAACTGTTCGAGACCATAAGAGCCCTTTCCTTCATCGTTAACAAAGCCCAGCAGCTGGGCGGCCAAATTGTTTTGCGGATAAGTTCGATAAGTCTGGGCTTGGATGCCGATACCTGGTAACTTTTGTTCGACGATTTGATTTTTTTGAAGTTCGCTAAGACGTTTAGCCAGCACGACGTAACGAGTGTCTAGTCGCCTCATTGCCGCTTCGTAGTCTGCGGGATCTCCTGCCGTTATGGCACTAGCTGTGGCCGCCGTAGCCGGAATGTCTTTAATATAGCCCGGGTCAGCATAAAGTGTATAGAGCTTCTGGTTTAAAACTAGCGGAACAATTTGTGAGCCTTCATGCGCTTTGACTAAACCGCGATCAGCGGCGATGGAGTACTCTTTCAGCTGATCGGCCTGGGCAGCTTTCCGATAGTAGTCATGGCGGATAATCTGCAGATAAAACAGCCGTCCGATAATGACGGCCAGGATTAGAATTAGAGCGACGTACCAGATATTAATGCGACGGTTAGCAGAAGGCATAAAGTTCAATTTCTTTGTTTTTTTAGGCTTTGAGCCCATTATATCAGTTATTAATCATTCAGTAGTAGACCCCGCCTAATTTGATCTAGAGGGGGCTCACTACTGAGCAATCGTTCCAGCCGGAGCAACCGAAACTAGGCCTTGGGCCACGCTGCTGCCAGCCACCCGATCAAGCGACTGAAAGCGGGCTGCGGCGATTTCCAGCTCAGCTTTTTGATTTTGTAGTTCAGTTTGCTGTTTCTGCAGCTTGTCAATGGTATAGCCGTAGCTATTGGTCTTAGTCACTTGGGTCAGATAGAGTAAACCAATCAGGCAGGCCAGAATTAACAGAATGACTGTATTGGTGATAGGGCCAAGCGCCCGATCGGCGACCATAAATGAAACGGCGTTTTGATTACGACGACCATAGCCTCGTCTGGCATGAGCGATTGAACTTGAGTATGTCATATTTTTGTTTTCTTGCCCCTTACCTTTCCTGAGTGAAGCAGTTTGCAATCAGATTGCGGAACTTCATGAAAAGGCGTGGGGGTCTTTTTTTTGTTTTTGTTTGTCCCACCCAATTTTTAATTTCAAAAATTGGGTGGGGTCCCCAAGGTGCCTCAGCGATGCTTAAGCACCCTTACCTGCACCTTGTATGTTCGGGAGCTACTTTTTACCTTAATAGGCATGAATTTAATTTACTTCCTTTCTATTTTTATTTTTACGGCGGCTCGCAATTTGGCACTACGAGCTCGCGGATTGATATCAATTTCTTCGGGCCTGGCAGTAATTGGTTTTTTGGTCAGCAGCTTCAGATCGGCCTCATAAAGATTTTTAGAATGTTGCTCCAAAAAGCGCTTGACGATCCGATCTTCCAGGCTATGGAAGCTAATGACGGCCAGCCGGCCCTGGATTTTCAAGAGTTCTATCCATATTGGTAGGCTAAGTTCCAGTTGAACCAGCTCGTTGTTCACAGCGATTCTTAGCGCCTGGAATGTCTTAGTCGCCGGATGAATTTTGCCTGTTCTTGGCATGACTCTCGAAACGGCGGCGGCAAGTTGAACAGTGTTGGCAATCGGCCGGACCGCTACAAGCGCATCAGAAATCATGGTTGCCCTTTTTTCCTCGCCGCAGTTTTTAAGTACTCCGGCGAGCTCGGCTTTTGGCCAATCATTCACAATTTGATCGGCCGTCAGTTTCTGTCTCGGGTCCATACGCATATCCAACGGGCCAGATTTGCGAAACGAAAAACCACGCCCCTGATCCTCAAAGTGCAGTGAACTTACACCCAAATCTGCCAAAATCATGTCAAATTTTTTACCTGTTTCCAGCAGTTTTCGGCTGGCACTTAAAAAATCTCGGTCTAAGATAGTAGACTTTTTAAATTTCTCGCGAAGTACATCTGCCGCTTGTGGATCCCTGTCCACAAGCGTTGCCCTCTCCGGCGCGGCTGTTGCCGCAATAACTGCTGCAGCATGTCCGCCCATACCGGCCGTAACGTCAAGAAAACTCTCGCCGTCGGTCGGCTTCAGGCACCTGATGACTTCTTCGAGCAAAACTGGTATGTGGTGAACGTTTGATTTAGACATTTTTGTTTTTGTTTTTGCAAGATCACCTAATCAGCAGCCAGCTTTTTGTTTTTGGGGTTTGTTTATTTTTGTTTTCTCTGAGATTGCTCTCAGAGAGAGTGGAGCTCAAGCCGCGAACGGTTAAGTTCTTGTCTTAGGCTCCTAAAGTTCTTTGTGAGAGACTTTGTGAGGTGGAGTTTTGGGAGGTGTTACAAAACTAAAATGTACCAGGGTTTTTTGACAGTGGTTACCCTTTAAAGTCCACTGGCTGACTGCCAATTAGCTGACCTCGAACTGCAGCTTACGCACCGCTCTGGCCTGCCGTCCGGCAAAGCCGGCCGCACCGCCAGCGCTTCTGGCGCATTGCTTCGTCAGTAACGCTCTGTCACTCGCTCAACGTACCATCTGTACGTCTCGCTCGTTCCTCGCTACTTCCTTGCACTACATCCAGATGCATAACCCGCATCTTCTTTCTTCAACTTGTCGCCAATTTGTTAAGTTGCGAAAACTGCCTCCGCCCGTCAGGCGGCCATCAGGCGCCAGTACTTACCGGCTCGCACCGCTACGACATCACGCCCAATTTGGGCGTAGTCCAGCAGATGCTGCGGCAGTTGCACGCGACCCTGCTTGGCATCAATCTGGCACTCTACCTTGCCCGTCCTAAGCTGAACGTTTTTGTCGGCCGTCTCTTCGTCAAGGATGTTGCCTTGCAGAGCCGGCTCAACCAATTCGTCCCAAACGGATCTAGGATAGAGGTGGAGATAGTTTTTGTAACCGCGGGTTAGGACTGCTCCTTGAGCAAACTCACTGCGAAGTTCGGCTGGTATGGTCAGCCTCCTTTTGTCATCTAGCTTGCGTTCGAAGTAGTCTCCCATGGTTGATAGTGGTTTTTGTTTTGTGGAGTAACGATTTTGGTTACCCACTTTTACCCACTGAGCTGACTATACAACCCACCTCTACCCACAGCAAGTACTTTTAATAAAAAAGTGGTCGCTGCCGCGACCACTTATCCACAGATTGATCGAAGTTTATATAATAAGCACAATATATAGCGTTCTGTGGATATTATTTTCCGCTAGGTAACGTGCGTTCAAGAGATGCTGGCACATTGGCTTTTGTACCGGGGGTTTCCCTTTTAGAATCGATAATGTTTTTGCCGATGAAAACAGCAGAGAGCGCCATCAAGCCACCGACGGCAATTACTCTTAAAAGATTGCGGTCATATTCACGCTGAGCTGACTTGTTTTGCTGAACTTCATGGCGAGCTCGCCTGTTATATCCTGCCCTTTGTTCGAAGTCGGCCAGTTGGGATATTTCTCCCCTCCTGAAAATATCTTTTTTGTATCTTTTCTCTAGTATTTCTGCTGGTGATTTCATTCTAATATACTAGCACAAAGTGTTAAAATGGTCAAGCTTATGTCAATTTAAGATAGTTGTTTGATCCGCTCGGCAAACCACTTGGCGCTCTCACGGATTGTTCGTTTCATGCCATCCTCTCTATCAACCGCCACTAGCCCAAACTTCGGCCACCAACCCATCGCCCACTCGAAGTTATCGAGCAGGCTCCAATGAAAGTAACCCCGGACATCAACTCCCTGACTAATAGCCCGTTCCATCGCCACAATCGTCTCTTCAATCCACCAGCGCCGATATTGATCCTGGGCATCGGCCACACCATTTTCCGTCACAATTATCGGCTTTTTAAAGTGAGCCCAAGCGCGCATTAAAATTGGATAAAGTCCTTCTGGCTCCATGTACCAGCCTAGATCATTAACCGGCGTACTTGGATTGGTCCGCTTAAACAAACTGTCGTAGTAGTCCGTGAAGTAATAATTCATGCCGACAAAATCCTGATATTTATTTATTCTTTTTATAAACCACCAGTTCCAGAAGTAGCGCATAATCTTGGTCGAAAATTCATCAAAATAGTCATGCGGATCTTTGGCTTGAATATTAGCAATTTGCAAAGCGATGCCAATGTTCAAGTGCTGATGATGGCTTTTAAGAATTCGGTAGGCCGATTTATGAGCTCGGATAAGATGCCAGTAAACTCTGGCGCAAGCAAGTAGACTTTTTTCTTCAGGCGGCCACTGATGATTAGAAGATAAATCCTTAACTAGATAGCCGTAGGCGGTGTATACATTTGGTTCGTTGATTGTAATTATGTACTTCAAGTCCTTGCCGTATTCACTAGCGATTTTTTTAACAAACGCGTTGAAATAGATTAGGTTGGAGCGTTTTTTAAAACCGCCTTTTTGCTCAAACCAAACCGGATGTGTCCAATGCCAAATGTTTAAGACCGGCTCAATACCTCTGTTGCGCAGATGCTTTATATAACGACGGTAGTACTCAACGGCGTCTTCGTCCCACTGCCCTTCTTCCGGCTCCAATCGTGACCATTCAATACAAAAGCGGAAAGCATTGAGGTTAAGTTTTTTAACAATGTCAAAGTCTTCTTCGTAACGATTCAAGTGATCCACGCCGTAACCGGAAATGTAGTTATTAGGATCTTGAGCCTGTTTTTTTACATCTTCCCAAACCGGCACATAGCCAATACGGTCTTTGGCTGTCTTGGCTAGTTGAGTAGCATTCTCTAATTCCCAGACTGTCCACTGGTCATGATTGCCGCCTTCCACTTGATGACCGGCGGTGCTGGCACCCCACATAAAATTTTTTGGAAAAGCTTTTTCTTTGACTTCTTCTGGCATTTCACCCGCCTAAGTTTTTCATCATGTTATGGATCGATTTTCTCAAGTATTAGTAAGTTTTACCAGAACAGATATTTTATTTGTACAGACTTTCAAAATAGTTAATGAAAAATTTCGGCGGGTTAAACAACTAGATAACCGAACCGGAATTGGCGACCTGCGGCAGGCGGGCTTTAAACTTGCCATTTTCAATCAGTATTTTGCCGCCAATAAAACTTTTCTCAACTGCTCCAACTGCAAGATTGTTCATATACGGAGTCCAGCCCGAGCTGGACAGGCCTTTCGGATATTTATCGCCAATTCGGTATTCTTCCAGCCGCCAAGTTACCTTTGTAGTTGACGAAAGTTTAATGCCTATAATTTCGGCCGGGCTTTTAGAAGTAGCATCGATGATCCGTTCCAGGCTAATACGACCACGCTTCATTTGATAAAACAGCAGTGGCAGTGCGAACTCTACTCCTGGCACGCCAAAGCAAGTCCGATGGTCTGGATCATGAATTCCCTCCGGATTTTCCTGCTCGGCCGCCCACTTATCGGCTGCTAAATGCGGCGCGTGGTCGGTTTCTAAAACATCGATTTGACCCTCCGCAAAAAGTCTAAATAGTTCTGCTGCAGAAGCTTCATCAACTAAGGCAGGTTGCATTCGAGCAAACCAACCTTCGGTTACTTCATCTTTTTCAGATTTTAGTATGTGATGAGGACAAACCCCGCAAGTAACTTTGGCTCCTTTTTCTCTGGCCTTCATAACAAGTTCAGCATCAGTCGGCGAATTGATGTGGCAAACGTGCAATTGGTGACTATGACGATTAGCAATTAGTTCAATAAATTCCCAAAGATTGTCCTTGCCAGAATGCAACATAATCGGCTTATTTGGTGCAGCCTTGTGCCAAGTTTTGACAATTGCATCAAATTCATCTGGCTGGTAGTCTCTGGCATTTCCGGTAGTCGCGGCGCCGTAAAGCTTAAGCCCAATCGAATGTGGAGCCATTAATGCCAATTCTGCTAGGTTGTCTGATTCCGGTTGAGAACCAGCATATGTAGCAATCGGCATGTGGGAAGTCTTTTTAATAATTGCTTGCTTCTGGGTCAGTCGCTCCATTGTCCAAGTTGGATTACCCGGATTATTTGGCATGTCACAGACCAAGGCGTAGCCGCCTTGCAAAGCGGCCTTCGATCCGGAGGCTATTGTTTCAGCTTTGTTAGTTCCGGGCTCGCGGAAATGAATGTGTAAATCAATAGCGGCTGGGATAGTGACGGTCTTAGGCTCGGCCATTCATAATCCCATCGAACAAGGCCATTCGAATATAGAGCCCATTGCCAGCTTGTTCGAAATATTTGGCCCGGTGGTCGCTATCGACGTCGGTTGTAATTTCATCGACTCGCGGCA
>MGCV01000029.1 GCA_001790575.1 Candidatus Saccharibacteria bacterium RIFCSPHIGHO2_12_FULL_47_17
GACCGTGGCCGACGTTCCTTCTAGGACGCCGTAAATGTAGAGCCCATCTTTTTTGGGCTCTATTTATTTTCAAGACCGACATCGGCTTCCGTGTCTTAGGCTAGACATAAACCTGCTTTAGGTCTCGGCAAGGGCGGTGCTGCCGAGTCCTTGAACCGGATTCGGCGGAGTTTGGGCGTCTGTTTGTTCAACTGCGACTTCGCCGACAAAATCTCCTCTCATCACCAATCGACGCGCCCTGGCTTGTCGCTGCCAATAACCATCGTCCTGGCTTGCTTCGCCGGAAGGATAGGTTATTCCTGTATCTTCTACATCTTCTCCAAGATTGTCTCTCATTGGTAAATCTCCTATTAATTTTTGAATTAAAAAAGCTGCCTTCCGGGCAGCTCAAAAGTCCGTAGGAGATTTTTCAGCTAGTCCCGGCAGGCTATAGCCGGGCTGTCGACGAAACTAGAACAAGTAAAAAGGTGTTTGTTGTGTACCATAATGCTTATATTATTACACAAAAAGTTGTTCAAAAGTATATAATTTTCTTATGTTTAAAAATAAAAATCAAACCTCTCGACACGGCTCGGGGCAGGAAGGTCTTGGGCATGTTGTTCTGATTCTGGCAGTTGTAGTTGTGGCGGTTGTCGGTTTGGCTGGTTGGCGGGTATTTGGCGCAAAAACAAATAAGGCAGCCGATGCTAATCAAACCAGTTCTTCTCAAGCGAGCAAGAGTGGCGAAAAGGTGACATGGCTGCAAACCGAAAACGGCTGGACGCATACCGGCAATTTGCCGGCCTGCCCCGATCCAATAAATCTACCAGTTGACATCAACAAAGTAACCTCAATCTTATATCCCGGCCAGTACCGCGGCGGGGAGTATAAGCCGCATGGTGGTTTTCGGTTTGATAATGAGACCAGCAACAACGTGACTATAAGCGCGCCGTTTGATGCCGAGATAGTCAGAGGTGCCCATTATTCAGTCGGTGGCGATCCGCAATACGTTTTTGATTTTATAGCGCCGTGCGGCTATATGTACCGGCTGGGGCATTTGCTGACTTTGAGCCCTAAACTGAAAGCGATTGCCGATGAATTGCCGGTCAATAGCGAGGGCGACTCGCACGATACGCAAATTAATCCGTATGTGGAATTCAAGGCTGGCGAGACTATAGCCACCGCCACCGGCATAACAAAAAATGGTTCCGGCATAGGCGGCATAAACGTTTTTGTCGACTGGGGCGTTTATGACTTGCGTAGCAAAAACAAGGCTTCCGAGGATCCAACTTGGGCGGCCAAACATACTGCCGATACTGAAACCCATGCCCTCTGTTGGTTCGACCTTTTGAGTTCGGAAAATGAAGCCAAAGTCCGCGCTCTACCGCCGGCCGACGGCCAAAGCGGCAAAACCAGCGACTACTGCAAATGATATGGTAAAGCTACTACTAATAATTTTAATCGGGCTAGCCCTGTTTGCCTGGGGCTTTACCAAATTCGGCTCGGGCGATAAGTCATCCTCAAGTGGCCAAACACCAACTGTATCAAACCCGGCCGATGCTCTTGATAGTGCCAAAGATGCCGTCGATCAAAGCCAAAACCTGCAAGATAAAATCAACCAAAAAGCCGCCGACCAACTCAGCCAGTAGTTTTACCGCCACTACCGCATCGGCCTCCGCGTGCTCTAAGGATTGAATCACGCTATAATTCAGGTGATGAAACAGGTAAAATCAGTGACGATCGATGAACTTAACAAGATGTCGCAGAAGATGTATGGCAATCTGGTTAAGGCCGATGTTGATGTCGCCAAGAAAATTGTTGTCTTGGATATGGGTATGCACGCCGATGGTGAAGCCTATCTGCTGGAGGGAGGCTCTAAACAAAATGATATATGGGGTATCAACCTACACCCGGATAAATATGGTACTGACGAATTCGTTGAATTTGATTCAATGATTAATTTGCGACCCAGTCAGGGTAACCTTTCTAAAGGAATCGATGACAAAAAGACCAAACAGCAAGTATTGGATCTGATTGCCGGGGTTGTACATGGCTAGCTATGTGTTTGATAAACGGGCTTGGGAAACAATGAGCCTGTTTGAGCAAATGGGTAACATTGGTTCTGAAGTTGGAAGGGCGCTGGCTGCCAAGCGCCGCAATGACAAACAAAGCACAGAGTCTGCCCTATACCGTGGTCTTGACCTGATAGATTTTACCGCACAGTTGTGGGTCCGCCGCAGTCCGCATCGTCTTAAAGAATTGCTCAGGGCTCGTGAATTGTTTATCCAAAGTGTTACAACGACTCGAGAGGATAAAACCCTTGAGCCTTATTTTATGCAGTTCGCCATCGCCGCCCGCCTTCGCCGATAAGGCTCCGGCGGGCAGGTTCGCCACCATAAATAAGTTACAACAACAAAGTTGTAACACCGGGTGGTGAGTGAGGCGGTTTGAATTTAGGCTGGGGAATATGGACTAGGGACTTTAAGCTAGTTATTGCCGACATCGGCCACCGCGTTAATTTAGTTTGTTATAACGAAGTTTTAACGCCAGCTGCGTCTAATTGATAGCAAACGGTTGCAGTACAAAATTGGTGGAATTTCATCTAAAGACTTGGCCGATATAAGAAAAAGCCTCAGGCAATTACTTTCCTGAGGTGGTTTTTACCCCTTTCGGGGAGAGCCTTACGGCCATTTGTACTTATATACTACACCTAACTACTCTATCTGTCAATGGGCGCACCCAATGTTATTGCTAGTTTCTAATTACTTGTTGCTTGTTACTCCCGCCTGCGGCGGGCTATAATTAGGCCGACCGGAGTTTTGAAATAAACCTGGCGGTTTTATCTGTAAGGAGTCGGATGGTTTACTTCTGCACACCATATCCACAGGAGTAATTTTTGACTTGTGGAAAAGCTTTGACAGCATCTCGAGTGAGGTATAAAGTTATCCGTACTGCCGAAAGGCGGTACTGGTGAAACCCCGCAAGGGGCGACACCAAGCAAGATTGAGCCCGTCAAAAGGCTCTTTTTTGTTTTCGGAGTCCAGTCCTTAAGAAATACTAAGACTTTCCCGGCGAGAAGCTATATAATTTACCCAACCGAGGAGCTTATGCTTTGAGAAAGATATTTATTGTTGTAGCTGGTGGAAATCCTGCAGCCGAACGTCACTTTGAAGATACAATTCAGAGAAAAAGAAGCATTGCTGAAGTTGAAAATTATCTTCCGCCTGATCAACTTAATAATTTAAAAAATATTTATCATGGCGCTGATTTTATAGTTTGGGGATCAGTGCCGGGGCTAATGAACACGCCACGCTGGGATAGGATGGATCCGGGCGATGTAGTTCTGATATATAATAGCGGCCGAATAAGATTTGCGGGGGAAGTTGCTGCGAAAGTCCGAAATAAGGATCTTGCGCGTTATTTTTGGCGAGAAACAGAGGATAAAGCAACCTGGGAATTAATGTACTTTATTGTAAATGAAGAAACTGTTGACGTCCCACTTGCTAAGCTAAACCCGTTTTTTGGATATAGCGAAAACTATGCTCCACGAGGCTTTACCCAGATTGATCAAGAAAAGGTAAAGTCTTTTGCCGCGAATTATGGCGATATATTGGGGGTCTTAAAATCACTTGAGAATAATGAAGAAATCATTCCAGTAGCGCCAGTTAAAACAGAGATAATTGAAGAGAAAATTGAGCAAGCAACGACCGAACATGACGAAATGCAATGGCGCCTTATAAGACTCGGTGAAATGGCAAAGTTGGATGTGTGGGTGCCAGCGAATGATCAAAATAAACAATATAAAGGTAACATTTTCCGCGATCACATCCTTCGTGAATTTCAGCAGGGTTTAGATGTAGCCCCGACCATCAAAAATATAGATGTAGTATGGAAGTTTGGCCCATACTCAATCAAATCTGCATTTGAAATCGAACATTCAACTTCTGTCTACTCAGGCATCTTACGACTCTCTGATTTACGCGCTGAGACACCAAACTCAACATTTCCATTATTTATTGTTGCCGATAGAGCTCGGAAGCAGAAAGTATTAAATGAATTGTTAAGACCAACTTTCTCAAGCCCAGCGCTTCGACTGAACGAAGTTGTTAAGTATCTAAGCTACGACGATGTTCGCCAAGTTGATAACGAAGCACGACAGGAATTTAATCCAGAGACTTTTCAGATAGCGGGCGTTTCTCCATAAGGAGAGTATAATCAGAACTAACTAAAAGGGGGTGGGCATGCTCGGTAGGTTAGTAGGCTGGTTTGCGGCTTTATCTACTATTGGAAAAGTTGGACTGGTTACAGCTGCTTCAGTAGGCACTATTGCTGTTGTTGGTGCTCCAAGTAATAGCCCTAACTCGTCATCTCAACCTGCTCCAACTGTACAAGGTGAGCAGACAAAGATTGAGAAAAAAAATGAGACGAAAACTGAGCCAATTCCATTCGAGAGTAAAACGGTCGACGATCCGACTCTTGCTTCCGGAACTGAAAAAGTAACCACAGAAGGTGTCGATGGTATTAAAACTTTAACTTATGACGTGACATTTACGAATGGTGTAGAAACTGACCGTCAGCAGATTAAGGTAGAGATTACCAGGCAGCCAGTCACAAATATCATCACTCGGGGTACAAAAGTTATCTCAAATTGTGATCCAAACTACACGGGCTGTGTGCCTATTGCGTCTGATGTCGACTGTGCCGGAGGATCCGGCAATGGCCCAGCTTACGTTAGTGGCCCTATCAGTGTCATAGGTTCAGACATTTACGATCTAGACCGTGACAACGACGGCATCGCCTGCGAATAAACGTAAGCATATTAAATAATGTAAATTCTACATTTGCAACGGCCTGGAGTTTATATGACTATAAACACATGGCCAACGACAATGGTTATATTAACATTGACTCTGTTGATAGCATCGGTGAATCAGATTACTTAAAAATTGATTTTCGTTCAGTCGAAAATAAGTTAGAAAATCCTCAGTTTACTGAAGCTCTTGGACGATTGTGGGATGCAGGCAGGGCAATCGAAAAAATTATAGAAGACGGGCTCACTGAGAGAATTGGTAATATCCATACCTACTACTACGAAGCAGTTAAATGGCTTAAAGGACAAGACCAAACAACTAATTTTGTCTCTCTACCTCCTTTTGGTTCTAATGAAGGTGAAATGCCGAATCATGCCCAACAATTTATTGACACATGGATGAGGGAGTTTAGTAACCACTTCTTTGGAAATTCGGTAACAGTTGCATATTTTGCATCAACAAAAGAACTCGACAAAAATAGAGTGTTTAATTCTGCAAAGAGCAAATTCAACACTTATGTTTCCTCAGCTAAAGCTGAAATTGAACAACTAACTCAAAGCGAAATCAATAAAATTACTCAAGCAAAAGGGCTTGAGGAATGGCAAAGTTACTACGATAGACTGATAAGAACTACTTTTGATGAAAAAGACACAGATAAAAACAATCCTAAGAGCACCTTTGCAAGTGAATTATTGTCAAAGGTCTCTTTTCCTTTCAATATAATCTTTATACCCTTTGTACTCATTCTGAAAATACTCAAAAAACCTATTCGTTATCTGAGTCAAAATATTCTTGAAGCAAGGGAAAATTATTATTTCCAGATGAAACACTACAAGCTTTGGAAAAATATATGGTTAATTTTGTTTGTACTATTTGGAATCGCCGATATTGTTCTTAGCACCTTTGTTTTTAATTGGACTCTAAAGGATAATCTTGCTGAAATTCTGGCATTGAAAATTATAGCTGTTGTATTCTTCGGCACACTGTATGTAACTTCAAATAAGAACTATAGAATATATGCAAATTTATATGACCAAACTTTATTCAGATCGATTGTCAGTAAAACTGTCCAGGGGATTATTCTGCTAGATGAAACAAAAATTGGCTCTGGATACAAAAACATATTACTAACAGTAGCTGCTCAATCTATGTTTGAGATGAAACCCAACGGACATTTAACTAAGAAAGAGGCTGCAAGTCCAGTAAGTGATTTATTGGCAACTATACTCAGTAGGCAACAATAGATACGAAATAGCTTTGGAAATGTAACGCTCCGGCTGGCAGGCAATTTTAGACAACTTCAAAAAATACGTCGAGACCAACTAAAATTTATTGTCGCTTAATTGCTTCTATAGCGACTAGTGCTTCGTCGCGCTTCGCTCTCAGTTCTTCGTAGTCGGAGCCCGCCAGCTCTTCCTTGATTCTTAATTCAGTGTCCCGCCAGGGTCCTTGAAGGCCCACTTGATCCATCATTTTGTGATATAAAGCGCTAAAAGCAAGTGTGGTAGTAAGCCGTGCAATGTCATACAAATTAGGGTCAATGCCTCTTAAATAATTACCATAGACTTCTTGCGATACTGGGCGGCCATCTCTCTCATGGTTCGGCACAACACTGAAGCCAACGGGCTCACTCATTACCGCTTTTTGTGTAAGTGCATCAAAAAGAGATAGGTGGTCCGATCCATAAAACATCACTGCTCTGAGAGGTTGTTTAGCCCTCTTCTCTGTTAATTCCGAGCTTTTAGCAACAGTATGGTCTATTGATGGCGCTAGATGTTCTAGGATATATTGATCTCTCCTACTCATAAGCTTCAAACGCCGAGCCCATAACTCTGCCGCTGAATTTACGGCAAAATCAAAATCGCTATGAAGTGAAATAGAATCGATCTGTAGTGATGTTTCATGCCGCCTCGGAGTTAGAGGGTGACCGATAAGTAGGTCTGGTGATGCTACAGCTATTCCCGATCCTTCAAGTGCATCGTAAAACACTTCTTTCCAGCCAGCTTGTATTCCTCTTTTCTTTGCAATATCTATCCAGGCATTAACAGCTTGACGCGCCTGTGGGTCCCCCTGACTCAAGCGGTTCAATAGCACTTCTTCTGTTTGATCTGCACCCTCTGCTTCTATTACTACGATATCGGAATTTCTAAAGATCTGCTTGAGCTCTTTTTTGGCCGGCAAATCGGCTTCAGTCATATGGGCAGCAAAATAAATTTCAAGATCAATGTTTGCCGGTATATCAAACCGGCCATAATCAAAAAGGATAGGTGGACCTTGTTCAACCGGTTCACGATTACCAAGCGGAACTCTCTGCATCTGTATACTTAACCATAATTAATAAAAAAAGCAAAGAATCGGCTATTTAGGATAAGATTTAGACTTTAACCTGGACCTATGGATTTTTCTTCCAACTGCTAGCAATGCTTTTAGCTTTTTGAGAGCCTAAGCCCAGGTAGTATTTTTGCGTCTCGGTGATGGTTTGCTCCTCGACAGCAAAATAATAAATAGATTTACCCCAACCCCCAACAACGTCTTGACGTCAAAACGTCATTGAAAACACTACAGCCATAGGATCTTATTTGCGGCTTTTTAAAAATTCTTTAGGTGTAAGTCCGATATCTTTGCAAATCTGTCTGAGTAGAATTGGTGAAATGTCGCGGGAACCATGCACCGGTACGGTCGTGGCGCGACCGTCCGGATGGCGGAATTGCTGATGAGAGCCACGCTGACGAACCATTATAAATCCGAGTTTGTTCAAGATAGCTATAACTTCTTTTGGTTTAAGGATGGGCAGATCGCCAGCCATTTTAGACAGCGACTAGTTGGGTGCCTACAAAATATGATTCGGGTTTTTGATTGCTGTCATCTTCAAGCACCAAGGCCACCACTTCTTTAAGGTTCTTGCTTAATTCTTCGAGGGTCTCACCTTGTGTATGGGCGCCGGGCAAATCGGGAATATAGGCCACATACAGTCCAGTGGCTACGTCTTTCTCGATAATAGCAGTATAGTTGCGAATCGTTTTCATTGGTTTAATTATAACATGATTTACGTTGGACCAACAGAGAAGGCACCAGTCCCACGCCGGCCATCAATGTGTTTTCCAGGCAGTTGCTATAGCCTTAGCTTTTTCGGCAGCTAGACCTAGGTAGTATTTTTGCGGCTCGGCGATGATTTGTTTTATTCCGGTTCAGCGATTTTGGAAATCCAAATCGCACTATCAATAAATTTGAGATGCTGTCCTGCATTAACATAGCAAAGTCGCAAAATCTTTGCTGATACAGCCGCCTGAACACCCGGGTCTAGCCCGTCCCAATCCGCGCGCAAAATAAACGATAGTATCAGTTTACCTTCATCATTCGGATTGAAGTCCCCGTTCTGGTCAAAACAACTACTTAGGTTGACTTCGGAAGTTATAGTGCTCAGGTTGTGCCGAATATCTACCAGAGTTGCTGTTTGCGACAGCTCCTCACCCGAAAGCTCTGTCTCTGATGGGTCCGTTAGTTCTAAGTAGAGTGAACGCAACTTGAATCGGTCGCTGGCCTGTGACTGAACGGTGATCAGCCCCGCCCCGTCGGACTTTATCGCTCGAGCGAATTTAAGCAAGCTGTCCTCAATACTTTTTCGGTCATTATGATTACCGATGTAATACCAAACATGTGAGGCGAGCGCGAAATCGGCCTCAGGCGGTATGTAGGCAGGATCTTCAAATGGGATGACAGCGTAATCAACCAGTCTTGGGCTGACAAGGGAATCTGGAAAAGACCTCTCCACTGCTTGCAGTGCTTCCCGGAATTGGGCTTCCATCTCCGCAGAGGGATCTTCACAGTGAACCTCAAAGTTCGCATAGCTGTCGCGGGCTTGCAAGAACCGGCCAGTCAAAGGTAATTCAATACCACCGTTGCCTGCACCAACATACAGGACACTAAAGGGGACCGTAGGATCTTGTAGCCGCTGCCAAAGTCCGGGAGGAAAATCTTTCAGCCATTCAAGTATGGCTTCCTGTGTTCGAACTTTCTGATTGGTATTTGCTAAAAAAGCTCCAAAACGCTCGGAGTGCTGCCTGAATGCAGCTTGCTCCGCATCACTTTGGCCCAATCCTTCGTTAGGTGGTGTGGCTCCTGTCATGGCAGTAATATACAGCCGTCATACTCGAAAATAAATTGCTTAAGTTTTAAGAGCTAGTTAGCTACTCGAGCTTTGTTTCCAAGTGCTAGAAATTATCTTAGCTTTTTCCGAAGCCAGCCCCAGGTAATATTTTTGCGGCTCGGCGATGATTTGCTTTTCGACTTTATAATCTCACCCTCGAAGAAATCCAAACCGTCGAAGGATCCACCCAAAAATAAACATAAACTGATATCCACAGAGCCGAATAACATATTGACAATTTTGTAAATAGGGTTTATCATA
>MGCV01000030.1:0-1073 GCA_001790575.1 Candidatus Saccharibacteria bacterium RIFCSPHIGHO2_12_FULL_47_17
GTGGGCAAAATCTGAAATATCTCTATGATACGACAAATATCAAGTTCATCATTTCCGGATCATCTTCACTTGAGCTTACATTTCAGACGGGACGCTACATGGTCGGACGACTACTCACATTCAATCTTGGGCCGTTTTCATTTCGCGAATATCTTTCATATGTTGAACCGGAACTATTCCAGGCACTCACAAAAAAAATTAGCCACACAAAATTGTCGAGCTTCAAGATCGAACAGGGTTTTGGCGATGTGCTGCATGAACGTCTGACACACGCACTCGAAATATACTGCATATATGGGGGGTATCCCGCAGTTGTTTTGGCGAGAACAATGGCAGAAAAACAGAAGCTACTTGAAGGCATCATTAACACGTATCTGTTGAAGGAAATAAAAGGACTTCTACATCTGGCATCTGAACGGGGGTTACTTACTACTACGCGTTTACTTGCTGCACAGATTGGTAATTTAGTCAGCTACCAAGAATTGAGCGCCAGTTCATCGCTCTCATATCAGGAAGTGAAGCGGCACATTAGCATACTGGAGAAAACGTTCATTCTACGCATTGTTCGACCATTTTTCAAGAACAAGCGCACTGAAGTTGTCAAGAACCCCAAGACCTTCTTTCTCGATCTTGGGTTGCGTAACTTCTTACTATCTGATTTTCGTCCACTGCAGACACGGAACGATTTCGGCGCGATTATGGAAAATCATGCGTATAATGCGCTTTCCTCGCTCCATCCAGGAAGGGAGATTCGATTTTGGCGCACAAAAAGCAAAGCAGAAGTCGACTTTGTTATTGAAAAGGAGGGACGTCTCTATCCACTTGAAGTAAAATATAGCGGTCGTCCAAAGATTGGCAAAAGTCTATATAGTTTTATTAATAAATTCAACCCCGACAGCGCGTTTGTACTTACCAGGGACATCCAAGACAAACAAAAGATCGGGGAAACAACGGTGAGGTTTACGCCACTAAGCTATTTGTAGTAGTATTCATCCATGGAAAAACTACTTATCATTTTTTTATTCGCCCTGATTGCCGAGCTAATCGACGGCGGTATCGGCATGGGGTATGGG
>MGCV01000030.1:1114-1403 GCA_001790575.1 Candidatus Saccharibacteria bacterium RIFCSPHIGHO2_12_FULL_47_17
CCTGTCTCATTTTAAACTCGGCAATTTCGACAAGAAAATTTTTGCCTTTCTAGCCATCCCTGGAGTCATTGGTGGTGTACTCGGGGCATACGGAGCGGTGAAATTTCAAGATGCGAGCTCGATTAGGCCAATCATTTCGGGCATTTTGCTGGTCTTGGGCACTTTGATCGTCGTAAAGTTTATTGAAAAGAAAGAGATGTTGGAGCACGAGTATGAACGTCCGCGGATACGGCACCTCGCACCGCTGGGGTTTGTCGCTGCATTTGTTGATGCATTGGGCGGGGGAGGG
>MGCV01000030.1:1470-5443 GCA_001790575.1 Candidatus Saccharibacteria bacterium RIFCSPHIGHO2_12_FULL_47_17
TTAATTTCGCTGAATTTTTTGTAACACTGGCGATTTCCATTACATTCTTCCTTGCTTTGCCGAAGATTGATCTTGCGATTGTGGTCCCCATGATCATCGGGGGATTGATAGCGGCTCCAATTGCTGCGCGGATCACGAAGAAATTGCCGCACCGAACTGTGGGCATAATGGTGGGAGTGCTGATCATGCTATTGAGCCTGCGGACTCTTATAATGGCGATGATGCCTTGACAAGGCGATACACATGGACTAACATTAGTTTAATTATTTTCTTTACTATGCGCGTCATTAATACTCACTACGCAAAAACATACTTATCAAAAATCCTTGATGATGTTTCTCATGGTGCTGAATTCATCATTGGAAAAGCGGGGAAACCGATAGCGAAACTAGTTCCAATTCAGCAAATAGCATCTATAAGAACAGGCGGCCAGCTTAAGGGTAAAATATTTATCTCTGACGACTTTGATGAGTTACCGGATTCTTTCTCAAAGCATTTTATCCTCCATGACAAGCCGAAAATTAAACGGTAAAACGTCATCGGTAACCTTTATTTTTGTATGGCATACTTACTTGATACCCACGTATTGTTATGGTGGTTTCAGAAACCCGGGTCACTTTTACAGAAAGCCCAATCAGCAATTCAACAGCGATCCCAGGGCGTTTATGTGAGCAGTGTATCAACATGGGAGATACTAATTAAGCGGTCACTGGGGAAAATACGAGTGCCAAATCGACTCTTTTCCTTTATTAAATCTCAAGGATTCCTTGAACTGCCAATTACAATCGAGCATACGCTTGGATTAACTGAGCTTCCGTTGTACCACCAAGACCCCTTTGACCGGCTTTTAGTTGCACAAGCACAGGCGGAAAATTTGATATTGATTACGGCTGATACTCACATAATGGAGTATGACGTTCGTATTATTAAGGCAAAATGACAATGCACAACCAAACTTTAATCGTTTTTCATCGCGGTGGAGGAAAGTCACTAGACTACGCGCCTAACTGTTTGGTTACTTTTAAGTGGGCTGTCTCATTTGGTGCGAAAGCTGTCGAATATGATGTTGTCTATTGTAAGGAGAATGATGAAGGTTTCATGGTTGTTGTAGAGCCGCAACTAATAAAGGAGAACAACCTCAATATTAATAATTTGCAATGGAAGGATGTCGCAGCCTTAGATACCGGCAATACAGTTATGGGGCTTAGCAGGGTTGCAAAATTCAATACAGTTTTCGAGCTATTTCAGGGAGCTGGTATAAGTCAGCAAATACACATTAAGGGTGGTAGTCAGCGCACCGTAGCGACTCTAGTAGGGAATTTGCGCAGTACCGCGAACATCCTTGTTACTTCATTTGATTTAAATACTCTGGATAAGGTCCACGAGGCGAATAGGAAAGTTCCTATAGGATGGATTGTAAAACCAGATAATACAAGTGCGAGCGAGGGAGGCGAGGATCTCACAAAGCTTGTCAGTGCGCATCCGGAAGCCTTCGAAATGTATAACGAAGAAGAGATCCGAACAATAATTTTACGAGCAAAGCAACACAAAATAGACACGATCATTTTGTGTGGGCCGCGTGTGAGAGAAAAAAAGATAGTTACACGCATTCAGTCAGAAGGAATAAAGGTTGGCGCTTGGGGCGTCGGTTCAAATGTTGGCATCGGAAAGACACTCATTGCATCCGGTATTGATAGGTTTACTATCGATAATCCAGAAGAATTATTCCAAAATTTGTAGCGTATGCCAGTCAAAATCACCTATTTCGTCCACGGAACAACTACAGACAACGAACAAGAACTCACCACTGGCTGGGCGCCAGGGGAGTTGTCGGAGTTGGGGCGAAAACAGGCGATTGAATTAGGTACACTCGTTGCTGATACAGAGTTTGATGTCGTGTTTTGTTCTGATCTAAGGCGGGCAGTTGATTCCGCAGAGCTTGGATTTGGAGATACATATAAGATTATTCAGGATGCACGCCTACGCGAGTGCAATTATGGCGATTTAACAGGGAAACCATCCGATATTGTAAAAGGGGGCATGCTTCAGCGGATTAATGCGCCTTTTCCTAATGGTGAAAGCTATATAGACGTGGAACGGCGAATTGCTGAGTTTCTTGATCTCCTTAAACAGCAATACAAAGGGAAGCATCTAGCCATTGTTGCACATCAAGCTCCGCAACTAGCCCTTGAAGTATTACTCAAGGGCAAAACATGGGAACAGGCGATCAATGAGGACTGGCGGAAGACTGGATCATGGAGGCCGGGGTGGATCTATGATATTTTATGAATTCGAGAGGGACGTATATTTTTGCGATTCTTTTCTCTCGAATACGCCTTTTATTTTGAGGCATTTAGCGATTCGAGTAGACAGTTATATTGGTGATTATACGAGACTACATTATTTTTTTGTCAGTCAGCATAGTGTGACAAATATCAAGACATAACCCACATCTTCCACTTCTCCGGTATTATTAGGGCGGGGGAGTAGTTGGTTTTTTCGCGGCAGTTCAAGTAAAACGTGAAAACCTTGCTTTATTTGTAATTTTTTTGTACATTAAAGAAAAGTCCTTTATCGCATTATGATATATTATCCACGGAGAGGTGGTTGAGTGGACGAAAACGCAGCTCTCGAAAAGCTGTAGGGCGATTACGCTCTCGAGGGTTCGAATCCCTCCCTCTCCGCCAGTGATTTTATTCAGCAGACAAAGAGTTTTAGGCCACAGGGTTAAAGAGATTCGAATTATGAGAGAAAAAGCAATAATTCACATGGATTCCAAGTATCTTTTGGATCTCTACTCCAAGCTAGAAAGTATGGGGATTAAAATTTGGATTGACGGCGGCTGGGCGGTTGATGCTTTGCTTGGGAAACAAACTCGCCCTCACGAAGACTTAGATATTGCCATCGAGCGTAATAAGCTTTTGGAACTTAGGAGTTATTTGATAGCTCACGGCTACCGAGACGTCGAAAGAGAAAAAAATAAGATGTGGGACTTAGTAATGAACGATGGCAATGGGCATGAAATTGAAGTTCACACCTTTGATCTTGATGATAATGGCATGGTACTCAAGGAGGATTACTGGGACGGCTATTCTGTGGATTCACTCAATGGAGTCGGGTATATCGAAGGGTACAAAGTAAGATGCGTGAGCGTAGAACAACTTATTAAAACTCACCGGAACGACAGGCGAGAACTAAAGGAAAAGGACTATAAAGATATACGAGCGCTATGTGATAAATTCAAGATTGAATATCCGGAGGGATTACGCATATGAAGAATATAAATTTTCAATTATCTCAACATGGCTGAAATTGAAACGTTGCACCGAATAAAAACATGCATTTAGATAATAAAATTGTTGTAATAACGGGGGGTAGCCAAGGATTTGGCAAAGCGCTTGCTAGATTTTTTATTGAAGAAGGCTCTAAAGTCGTTATTAGCAGCAATGACAAAGAGGGTCTAAAAACGACTGCAAACGAACTTTTCGCTGATTGTTTCTTCGCAGACGTAACATCGAAAGAAGATGTAACGAAACTCGGCGAGTATGTTTTTCGGAAATACGGTGTAATTGATATATGGATTAATAATGCCGGGATCCAGGTCGCCCCAGGGCCGATGGAAAAAATTGACTCTCACGAATTGCATCGTTTATTCAGCATTAACTTCTTTGGATATTTCTATGGTTGCCAGGTTGCGCTTTCCTATATGAAACAGCAAGGCCATGGCTTAATTATTAACGTCAATTCCACTGCTGGCCTTGAAGGAAAGGCCGAAATCTCCGCATATTCTTCTTCGAAGTTTGCGATACGGGGTTTAACTGAATCAATACGTAAAGAAATAAAGGACTCGAATATTAAAATGTACGGAGTATTCCCAGGAGGCATGCAGACAGAGATATACAAAGAAAACCATCCTGCCGATCTGAATGAATACATGGAAGTAGAGCCCGTTGCGAAAAAGGTAGTTGAAAAT
>MGCV01000030.1:5527-5875 GCA_001790575.1 Candidatus Saccharibacteria bacterium RIFCSPHIGHO2_12_FULL_47_17
CATATTATATTTATGCCCAAGAACCCCGCCATCAATCAATCGAAAACTCAATCACTCGTTACCCCACCTCCGGTGGTGGTTATTTTAGGGCATATTGATCATGGGAAAAGCACGCTGTTGCACAAAATTCGCGAGGCAAAGGCGCCCAAGGAAGCAGGAGATATTACGCAGCACATCGGGGCGTATCAGGCGCTGGTGAGCCAAAAGACAGGAAAAAAAGGCCAGAAAGCGAATCAGCTGATTACGTTTATTGATACACCTGGGCATAAGGCTTTCGACACCGTGCGTACCCACGGAACAAGCATTGCCGACGTGGCAATTGTGGTCGTTGCAGCAGACGAAGGCGTA
>MGCV01000031.1 GCA_001790575.1 Candidatus Saccharibacteria bacterium RIFCSPHIGHO2_12_FULL_47_17
AAAAATAAGACAACCTTGCCAATTTCGTCAGGCTCACCCATCCGGTGCATTGGGATCTTGGCCATAAAGGCCTCGATCATGGCTTTTGGATCGGCGCCAGCTGGCATTTTTATTTGTGATTGCATGGCTTCGACGCCCGGTGTCTGGATGCCGCCTGGCGCAATAGCATTAACCCAAATTTTATGCGGTGCGAGTTCAAGCGCCATATTTTTGGTGAATCCCCAGAGCGCATGCTTCGACGCGTCATATACGGCAAGTCCCACGGAAGAAGGATGGAGCGCATCTATAGAAGTGATATTGATGATTTTGCCGCCTCTCTTCTGTTTTATCATCACTTCCGCAACCGCCTTGGTGAACATAAAAGCGCTTCGGACATTCACCGCCATAATCTTCTTGAAATCCTCGACTGCCATTTTCATTGCCGGAATCATGGGGTAGATACCGGCATTGTTCACCATAATATCCACGCTACCGAATGTCCTTTCGGCAAAATCAACTGCCGCTTTCACCTCTGTCTCCTCCGAAACATCCGTTTTAATAAAATCGGACTTGAAACCAGCATCACTTAATTCTTTCGCCGCTTTTCCACCTACTTCAGGATTGATGTCGGCGATAAGCACACTTGCGCCGGCTTCGGCTAGGCGATAGGCAATGCCGAAACCGATACCCTTGGCGCCGCCGGTAACAATGGCCGCTCTGCCACCAAGGTTTAATAATTCGCTAATTGATTGCATTTTTTACTTTCCTTTATCACTCTATAGCGTATCACTGTTTTAAGCTCTTCTGGTTGAGTTCGCCACAGATGTCAGGTTTTTTAAAAAAGTTCTGAAAGAAGTTTGATCACAAATGTGCTAAGACCAATAATGATGGCAACGCCTAGTGAACCAAAAAAAGATCCGACAAATAAAAACAAAGAGTCCTCCAAAATTAGCCCCAGGCAAATGACGACAACTCCCATTGATGGCAGGGTGTCTAGCCCAGTCAGTGGCGGTGCCAAAAAAGCAGCTAAGGCGAAAATAAAAATTAAAAGGCCGATCAATTGAGACATCAGCGGTAACTCGAAAACGCGGCGCCAACGCGGGCTGGAACGGCGTTCAAACCAACTTATGCGACGAGCTATCATTGGTATTGCCCGGCGCTCCATAATTTTTCCAAGCCTCATATTTTGCCAACGATTTGGTAGCCAGATTGTCTTCAGCCCGCCGATCATCTCCAGGGCCAAAAGCATAACAACAATTTCAAAAACATGGGTCACACCAGCCGTTGGCAGTGGCAACGCCGGAATGATCATCAAAAACAAAATAATAACCCCGAAGCTTTTGGCGCCAAAAACCTCTATTAAACTGGACAGTGTTTTAGGCCCGTCACTTTTTAGCCACTTTTCAATTTCTTGGCTAAAAGTTTCACCGGATATTTTGTTCATCCGGCTAATTATCTTTAGTTTAGAAACTTCATGATATCAAACAGGTTGCCCGATTCGATGTGATGAGTAGAAACTTCTACCAGCCTTTCTGATTTGCTGTTGAAGGCTATGGAGTCGCCAACCAGCAGGGCGGCCACGGCGTCAGTCTCGTTGCTGCCAACGTAAATGCAGTTACCAGAATAGGCATTGTATTTTTGGATCATATCTTTGACGCAGTCAGCTTTATGGTCAACATCGTATCTGGCAGGCGTGGCACCTGCTAGCACATCGTTTTCATCAAAATGATATTGGTTGACAAATATTTCCTCGAATAAATCTTTGGATTCCGTGCCATAAACGGCCTCCACCACCAAGTCTATACCGCTGGAAATGGCAAACATTTTATAACTGCGCTCGTGCAAGGCCCGAATCGTCTCAATGGCACCCTCCATTGGATGGAGGTTCATGATGGCGTTGATGATGGCTCGCTTGGTGGCACCGGCCTCTCTTAGCAGACGAACGTCGTTTTCGACAAACTGAGTGTAATTAACTTCGCCGGATATGTACTGCTTGAGAAGGGTGCGGGTCTTTTCCTTGTCTACACCAAAATATTCCCATAGATGCTGGTAAAAGTACTCCATACCATCTACCAACGTGCCATCCAAATTAAAAAATATCAGTTTTGTATCACTATTCATTACCTTAATAATACCAAAAGTTCGGATTAGTTTTGTTAGTAACCTAAAAGGTAATGGTAATCGTCTTCTTCCAGCTTAATGGAAGCGGCGGCCACATTGGCCTCCAAGTGTTCAATTGATAGCGTCCCCGGAATTGGCAACATAACTGGTGAACGTTTAAGCAACCAGGCGATGGCAATCTGAATCGGACTGCTTTGGTATTTGTCAGCCATCTCTTGCAGACGACGGTTCAACGTCACACTGCCGCTTCTGAGCGGGAAGAATGGAATGAAGACAATGCCTTCACGAGTGCAGTATTCCAAAACATCGTCGTGTTCACGCTCCATCAGATTGTAATGATTCTCTACCGCAACAATATCAACCGCGCTTCTGGCCGCTTCGATCTGATCAATTGTGACCCCGGAAAGGCCGATGTGCCTTATTTTGCCAGCTGCTTGCTGGCTTTTTAGAAAATTCATGGTCTGTTCTATGGGCACTTTCGGATCAATCCGATGCAGAAGCCACAGTGGCAATTGTCTGAGCCTTAGTAATTCAAGGCTGTTATCAATCTGAGACTGCAGACTAGCCGGATCATTATCATCACTCCAGCCGCCTTTAGTGGCCGCCACTAAACCGCGCGGCGGCGCCAATGTCTGGCCAATAACCATCTCGCTCTGGCCGTATTTGGCGGCCGTATCAATAAAGTTTATGCCAAGTTCAACCGCCCGTTTTAAGGCTGCCCGCGATTCATTATTATCAGCAATTCGATTGGTGCCCAGTCCCAGCCGATTAACGGTTATATCGCCTAACTTAACTATTCCCGCATTCTTGGCCGTTAACTGCCCCATACATATATTTTAACTGCAGCTTGAGCACTTCTGCGAAATCCCGAATATGTTTGAATGGTCTCAAAGTCAAACTTACGATTATTTCGACGGGCGTATTTTAATCATGGTTCGCAAGTTAGCCAAATAAAATTCAGGGTTAACTTTGGAATGTCCTCTTAGATAAGTCGCGTGTTTATTAATAAAGGCCACAGGCTGGTTTGATGGACCTTCCAAAGTGGGATCGGTCTTTAACAAATCATCCTGCTCCATAAGCTTCAATGCCGTCATGATCTCTTCTTCGGTCATGAACAGGGGCTTATACGGCCTAATTAGTGCACTAATATTCATATTGTTGATGGGGCTAGAGCTCAACAACAATCTTTACCTGGCTCCCATTGGATATTTAGTGTTGCAGTTGTCTTAGCTACTCTTAGTATACTCCTGCCAACACCTTAAACCTAATTGCTACCAAGCAGCTTGCTATATTTCTAGCACAAAGTTGCCTAAAATCGGTTCGCGTTCAAAACCCATCCGCAGCGCCACTTCGTCATATCCTTTCTGGTATCTCTCAATGGTATATTGGTTGGCATAAGACAGGTTGTGGGCAGCGACAATCCCGACCTGTCTAACACCTATCTTCCTAGCAACTTCTATTGCTGCTTGAACTAGGGTGTCGCGCCAAAGCAAGCCGCCATGCAGACTACTGTTCTTATAAAACTCTTCCTTGCCGTCGAAGTTTTCCATAAGCTCAACCAAGCCTTGTAGCTGAACGATTTGCAGTATCGGATCAGCATTTTTTTGATCGACGCCGGCGCCCAAAACTGCCTCCAGCCGATTTCTATAAGTCAAACTAATAACCAGTCCAGCATCAAAAAAAGGTAGTTCTGGAGTATTGGGCAGCCCAATGTTCTCGGGCCATGTATATGAGCCGCCAATGGGTGCATCGTGCCGTAGGGTGATTTAGGGTTCACAAAATGAGTAAAACCATAAAGATTAAGTGTTCTTGGCGGATTTCGATCGCCGGGTAGATGCATGACTTCCTCAACTGCCAGTCCGGCAACCAATTCCGGGAATCGGCTAACTAGGCTAGACTCCAGCTCATAGCCTAATCCTAAAGGTGGCGGTGTATCAGTAAAAACTTCTGCCATAATTTTTAGTTGGAACAAAAAGGCTCGAGTTGCCCTCGAGCGTTTTTGGTGGAGCTGGTGGGTATTACACCCACGTCCGTCGGTTTATCGAGCTAGCGCTCTACAGGTTTAGGCCATTTAATTTGGTTTGGGAGCAAAGCTGTAAAGTGGCCAAAAAACTTCATTCCCTATTCCTAAGTCTTAGCAGATTTTATGGAAAGTAAAATCTGAGCAACCAGATGATATGACACGCACTGAACATTATCTGGTGTGGCGTTCAGGCGCGGTTCTCGAACTTAAGTTAAGCGAGAACTAGTACTGGCGTGCTAAAAGCAGCTTTTACACTGTTGTAAGCATTCGCCAAGTAGTTAGATACTTTGTTGGCATCTAAAATTGTTTTGCCAATAACGCTGACAAGCGACCTGCAAACTAGTTGATAAAGTCCAACGTCGAGCTAAATTCAGCCCCGTAACCAGAAATTATACCATATATTAATAACATAAGCAATAAGGTGTTTTGTCAATCCCAGTGGAACCGGCTTCGTCGTTCGATGGAGGCGAAGTTCCACAGGATTGACCCCGTGGAATCCGCAAAGCGGAAATTCCACTAGGGTCAAAAATTAGCTTCTGCTAACATTTATAGAATGTGCGGGAAGAAGATGGTACTTATTGCCACTGCTATTGGCTGCAGTGATCTTTTTATTGCTTAGTGGTCTTACCAAGTTTCAGGCTCAAAAGAAGCACCATAGCACAAGCTCCAAAATTAATGCCTGATACAATCCTAAAAAGTAGATCCGGCAGAATAAATAAACTATATAAAAAGGCAACGACGGAAGTTGACGTCCATATTACGTACGAGGTCACATTAGCGCTCGGTTTTTGATGATAATAGAGGTCTTTGATCGTCGGCCAATAGGCAATAAGGCCGATAACACCGACTCCCGCATAGGCAACTGTTATCAGTTTCAGTAATAATTCTTTCATTAAATGTTACTACGATTCTTAAAAGATTTTATTAAGTTGCTTCAGATTTTTCACAAAGTCTTTGGACTGCGACTTACCCCACATCTTTTCCAGTTGGTGGTAATGGTTTTCTAGAACTTTTTCGGCTTTTTGGTAAGTCTTGACACCCTTCTGAGTAAGAGTTACTTCTCGAATTCGTCTATCTTTTCGGTGACGACCAATATTAACTAATCCCTGCTTTTTCATGATCTGCAACTGACGGCTAATGTTAGCTTCTGTCTGATATAGCATAGTGGCGACAGTTTTTTGGGACCGTGGCACAGCCAAATGAAGTTGGCTCAAAATCCGGACTTGACTTAAGCCCACTTCTGTTTCATGAGCCAATAGTTCGTCAGCTTTCTGTTGTAAAATAAACAGCGAGCGGTGCAGGGTAACGGCCGGCGACGGCTGACTAAAATAATCTTTTTTCATAGCCCTCTAATTCTACGCCTGATACTTAACAAGTCAAGTATCTTGATAAATGAGCAGGGGACTAATTTAATTTTGTTGGACGCTCTGGTAAATTTGACACCACTGTTTTAGCGTCAGTTCCTGGGCTCTGGCGTCCGGGAAAATATTTGCCTTTTTCAGAATATCGTCAGCCTGTTGCTTGCTAATCCCAAGTCCCCCGGCCAAGCTGCTGCGCAGTTTCTTACGTCGGCCGGAGAAGCCGGCCTTGACGATACGGAAAAATTTTTGCCTATCTAAATCTTTAAAAGGCGGCCTGTCCCGCCGGCCTAAAATAACTACTCGGGAATCGACTTTCGGCGGTGGTTTGAAAAACCTGGCTGGAACAACAATGCCAAGTTCAACCTCGTAATAGAGCTGGACGCTGACCGACAGCAAGCTCATTTGGCCGGGTTTAGCGGCGATCCGCTCGGCCACCTCTTTCTGTACAAGCAAAACCATCAGGCTCGGCGGATTAGCCGATTCACTTAATATCCTAATTAGGTTACTCGTCAGATAGTAGGGTATATTGGCCACCACTTTATAGCCACTTGGCAGCCTGTTCAGATCGAATGCTAATATGTCTGCTTCAACAACTTCCAGACTTGGCGCGCCTGGTAGCCTACTTGCCAGCTCCGAGTCAATCTCGACAGCCACGACCTTTTTTGTCTCCGCTACAAGGTGCTTTGTCAGGCTGCCTTGGCCGGGGCCGATTTCTAAAACGGTGTCATCGCCAGTTAGTTTGGCTGCAGCACAAATAGCCTTGAGGGTCGGCTCGTCATTCAGCCAATGCTGTCCCAACGATTTCTTTGCCATAGCTGTGATTTTACTCTATCTATAATCTCCGCACATCCCGAAACGCACCCCGCTGACACTACAGCGTACTAGTATACTAGTACGCTGTAGTGCGGATAAAGCCAGCGATTAAGTGATAGAAATCGTAAGGAACTATCTACCAGTAATGGTTAGAGGACCAGAAATTATAGGCCCCAGCCCAGCCACCGTAGCGTGATTGGGCATAACCCGAGCACCATCTAAGCTGAGTTACCGGATTGGTCTGCCAATCGGCTCCGGCCGTAGACATTTTACTGCCGGGGTAAGCCTGGCATAAACCGTAAGCCCCGGGTGGGCTGCCGGCGGCGTTGGTTCGCCAACTGGATTCACGACTGACAATATAATTGACGTAGTTGTAATCAGAGCTGGCAATGCTGGCCGCCGCCATCAAAGATGTTCGATCGCCAGTTACAGCCACAGCGCTGCCGCGGGCCGTAATTTGTGGCACAGCGGCGGTGGTGACAGTCTCGTGGATAGCGGTGCGAGCAAGTTCATTACCGGCCGAATCGGCCTGAATTAGGTAGGTGACAGTCTTCTTGCCCGGGGCTCCGCTCTGACGGACAACGGTCGTACCAAAGCTCAACGTGCCATCATTTACAATCTCTTCCGGTACTGGGATGGTCTCCTCAACGTTCACCAGTTTGGCATCTTTACGCAGCACAAAGACTTCCATGTTCGGGGTTATGGCGGTGGCTTGTGACGGCTGCACGGTTTCACCCTCGGCAAGATCAATTTTCTTTTCTTTAAGCAGATCGCCCACATTCTTGGCTTGAGTATAAGTAGTTAGCGCGGCCCCATAAAGATTTAATCTAACCTCCGTGGCTCGGCTAACAACTACCTTTTCGCCGATAATATTTTCGGCCAAGCTGCCTGGAGTGAAGTTGGCGACATCTTCCGGTTGCAGGCTCAAGCCGGCTTTTTGAGCCACCACCCGAGCACTTTTTTGGGCCGTCAAGGTAACCATTTTATTGCCGCTGTCAATTACAGTCACTGGACGGGCCCGGTAGATATTGATCCGGAAATTATCTTCGGGGATCGGGGTCTCGCGGCTGGGCTCGATAACGTCTTCAGCTAGCAAGTTGAGGTTAAGCTTGTCCAGCAGTTCGCCAACGGTGGCGGCCTTAGTATCTAAAACCGTGCGATCGCCTTTATCAGTCAGAAAAACTACGTGGGCATCAGATGGTTTAGTAATACCCTTATGACCGGCCAAAATGCCAGCTACAATAATAAAGCCCAGCACCAGACCCAAAAGCGGTACGATGTATGGCCGGCGCTCAATCTGCTGGCGACTAGTATCAGAAACGGTCTGATACTGCTTGGCCAATTTTTTGCGTAACAATCTCATCCCATTAGAGTCCTACCTCGTGCTGGAAACCAATAATCATAATTTGAGTGTTTAACATAGTTGTATTCTCAGTTTAAATCCTCAGGGTCTCTAACGGGACTCATAAAACTTCGAGGTTCTTAATTATAGCTTCTCCAAAGGTGCAAAAGCTAGATTGATGCGTTTGCTGCCACGTTTTTTGAAGTAGATGGTGGCGGTTTCGCCCTCCACGTCCAGGACTGTTCCCTCCCCAAAAACCTGGTGACGCACGCCGTCGCCCTCGGACAACTCCAGCACATAGTGCGGTTCAGAGCCGCTCAAAATCGCCGCCTCTGGTAGTTCCATAGTTGGCGTGGCAGCCGTTACTGCCTCGATATCAGCCAAAAAACGGCTGGGCAGATTGGCGCCGCGACTACCGAATAAGGTGCGGCCGATAGCATAAGTTAAATAAAGTTCTGCTTTGGCTCGAGTCATGCCTACATACATTAACCGGCGTTCTTCGGCCATCTCGGCTTCATCATAAAGTGAGCGGCTGTGGGGTAAAACATTCTCCTCCATGCCGGTAATGAAAACGACCGGGAATTCCAGGCCCTTGGCAGAATGAAGCGTCATAAGCGTAACCGCATCAACAGTTTCAGCCGCACCGGTCGTATTAACGCTGTCGATATCCGAAACCAGCGCCACTTCTTCTAAAAAATCTGGCAACTTAAGATCGTGATAATCGCGGGCCACACTTGAAAGCTCGCGAACGTTTTCGGATCGAGCCTCACCCTGGACAGTGCCGTCTTGCAACCAATTAAGATAATCTAGCCGTTTTAGCAGGGCCTCGATTAGAGCTTGTGGGTTTAGCTCATCAATCTGATCGGCAAAACTGTCCAGCAAATCACCGAGTCCAACTAGTGCCCTTTGGGCTCGGGGTGTTAGCTTATCGGCCTCAGCTGCCCGCTTTAGAGCCTCCGCTAAACTAAGCTCTCTTTGACGACGCCAGAAACTAAAAATTTGCAGTGACTTTGCGCCCAAGCCTCGAGCCGGCACGTTAGCTATCCGATTAAAACTGGCCAGATCATCGGGCTGGTATATCAGTCGCAGATAAGCTAAAACGTCTTTAATTTCTTTGCGGTCATAAAAACGCACTCCACCGACAATTCGGTAAGGCAAGCCAAAGCGAATAAAAGTTTCTTCCAGAGCGCGGCTTTGGGCATTTGTCCGATACAAAATAGCAAAGTCGCGATAGCTTCGGGCTTTGATGCTAACAGCCGCCTCCACTCGCCGAGCAATGGCCTCGGCCTCCAGCCGCTCATCGCCAAGCTGCAGAATCTGGACCGGAGCGCCGACGCCGGCAGTCGTCCAAAGCTTTTTGCGGCTACGCTGACGGTTATGGGCAATCACGTTATGAGCAGCATCTAAAATATTTTTGGTGCTGCGATAATTTTGCTCCAGCTTGATAACTGTGCAGTTGGGGTAATCTTTTTCGAAGTTGAGGATGTTGCGGTAGTCGGCGCCGCGCCAAGAATAAATACTTTGCCAATCATCACCAACCACGGCAATGTTTTTGGACGAGCCAGTTAGCAGTTTTATCAGGCGGTATTGGGCGATGTTAGTATCTTGGTACTCGTCGATCATGATGTAGCGGAATTGGTCCTGCCACTTTTGCCTAACTTGCTTGCTATTTTTGAGCATAATAACTGTCCGGCCAATCAGATCATTAAAGTCCAAGGCGCCGGCGCGGCGCAGTTGTTCTTCATAATCTGCAAAGGCTCGGGCAGCCGTTTTGACGGCCGGGCTGGAGGCGCTATCGGCATATTCTGCCGGCGTAATCATCTCGTTCTTAGCTTGGTTAATCATGGCCGCAATTTGTGGGGCCGGGAATTTTTTGTCATCAATATGTAGCTCTTTGATAGATCTTTTGATGGCCGCTAAACGGTCGGCTTCGTCCCAGATCACAAAGTTGTGTGGTATGCCGACGACTGAACCGTCTTGACGCAACAGCCTCACGCAAATGCTATGAAAGGTACCGAGGTATGGCATAAAAACCCGGTCCTCGGGATTTTTGCCAAGTAGTTTAGCTACCCGCGTCCGCATCTCGCCGGCGGCCTTATTGGTAAAGGTTACGGCCAAGATGTTATAGGGCGTGGCTTTGCCGGCGGCCAAAAGGTGGGCTAAGCGATGAACCAGAGTTTTAGTTTTACCACTGCCAGCGCCAGCTAAAATTAAAAGCGGCCCCTCGGTTGTTTCCACCGCCCGCCGCTGCTCAGGATTTAAATCTCTCAATAAGTCAGACACTTAACTATTCTAACAGCAGGGCTAGGCGGTGCGGCTGTGTGCTATTTGAAAATTTCGAACGGTAAGTCAAAGCCAATATTAATAATCTCGGCATCAACTAGCAGATAAAGGCCGACTAGGACGAGGATGGCAAAGACAATCAACCAGCGCCAAAGGTGAGCGTCAGGCTTGGCCGACGGCATTTCCAGCGGCTTGTTAGCTTCGCCGACAACCGTTGCCCGAGGGGCATGTTCAATCGGCGCCGGCGTCACCGACGTCAGCGTCGGTCCGGATGGAAAATGACTGCTGGGCGGCTCAGTGTCGTGGGCCGGCGTGGCAAACGGCGGTGATTGCAATGGCTCGCCCTCAATGATGGCTGGCGGTCCGGTTGGTTCATCATCAACTCCTGATTTAGGAGCTTCTGGTGGTCTTAAGATACCATCGATCAGCGGTGGGGGTGGCGGTGGAGCTTGAGGTTCCGGCGGACTGGTTGGTATTTGAGGCCCCGACGGCCGCGGTTCGTGATGCAATGGACGTTTGGCTAACATCGGGTCTGGCATTGTCGGGTGGTGGCCAACGATTACCGGACGTGATGTTGGCTGAGGCTGGACTTTGCCCGGCTCATTAATATCAAATGCACCTTTCCCTTTTCGTCTTCTTCTAGCGCTCATTTTCTACCTCTGCGTGACGTCTCTGCCACTTTCTAGTCGATTCAACTATACCGCTAAAGCTCTCGTAATTCAGGCTAGCGCCACCAACCAAGAAGCCATCAACACCGGAAATACCAAGATAACCAGAGATGACATCCGGTGTCACGCTGCCGCCATATAGAACCCTTAGTTTATTGGCCCCTCTAGCACCAAAAACATCCTTAACATATGAACGGATATAGCTGACGGCATCGGCTACTTTGTCCGGGGCAGCAATATCACCGCTGCCGATAGCCCAAACTGGTTCATAAGCAATAACCGCTGCGCCAACTTCCTTGGCTGTTAGGTTTGATAGGCCACTCATCAGTTGATCATGAAGCACTTGTTTGGTCTCGCCGTCTAGGCGCTCAGTCTTGGTTTCGCCGACGCAAAGTATCGGAGTGATTTCGTTGCGAACGGCAGCCGCCACTTTATCGCGGATAGTATCTAGAGTTTCATCAAATATATGACGTCGTTCGCTATGGCCAATGATAACGTAGTGAACCAGATCACGCAGCATAGTAAAACTGACTTCACCAGTAAAAGCCCCCTCGTCGCGGAAATAGGCGTTCTGGGCAGCCAGGCGGAATTTACGGCGGTCAATTTGCAGGCTTAATGGCTGAAGTGTCAGCATGCTCGGCGCCAGCACCACTTCGATATCGCGGTGAATTTTAATTCTCTCGGCCAAGCGATGCACCAACAGACTAGCCTCACTGGTATTGAGGTTCATTTTCCAATTACCGACGATTAGAATTTTGCGCATTCCACCCGTTATTTTACTTATGTTTATTGTACATTATTTCTTCTTGAGGGCTTCGATGCCGGGGAGCTTATTACCAGCCATTAGTTCCAGGCTGGCGCTGCCACCGGTTGAAACGTGGCTAAATTCATCGGCTAGACCTTCATCTTCGATGTAGGCAGTTGTGTCGCCACCACCAACTAAACTAAAAGGCTTACTTTTATGGCTATTGCTTTCACCAATCATGGCCTCAGCCACCAGCTGGCTGCCATGGGCAAACGGCGCAGCCGCGCCGGCAATTCCCTTAACCTCGGCCATCCCGCAAGTCCCACTCCAAACTACTGTTCTAGACATTTCAACGGTGCCGACTATTTCCGAGGCGCTCATCGGGCCGATATCCAGTATTAGCTCATCGGCTGCGACTGTATGACTGCTGGCCGGTGGCGTTTTTGGATAGGCTTCAATATCAGCTAGTGTGGCGCTATTAAGTTCAACGATTCTGGTTGGTGCCCGGCCGTCCGTCGAATTGCTAACCACGCCATCAACCGGAATCAGCAGCTTAAACGGCCGCTTTCTGGCTTCTTTGTCGGCCAGATCAACAATTTCTTCAGCTAAGTCGATGTTGCCCTTATCAACTAGGCTTTTACCTACTTTGATGTCTTTGGCTACAAAAAAATTGTTAGCCAGCGCACCCACAACAGCCATACAATCAGCCAGCTCAATAAACCGCTTAAGAACTGCGATTTTATCGCTAATTTTGGCGCCACCAATCACGGCCGTCAACGGCCGTTCAGGTTTACTCATTACTTTTTCGATTGTTTGGACTTCTTTTTCGAGCAATAATCCACCTACTGACGGCAGTAGTTTGGTTATAGCCACGTAAGTGGCATGAGCACGGTGGGCTGTTCCAAAACCATCCTGCACAAAAACCTCGGCAGCAGTTGCTTCGACTAATGCTTGGGCAAAATTGTGATCGTTATTCTCTTCCCCGGCGTGGAAACGTAGATTCTCTAAAAGGACAATTGAGCCGGGCTTTAAATCTGCTAGAGCTTTGCGAGTATGCTCACCGACGCAGTCGGCAATAAAATTTATATCTCGATCCAAAAGCCGGGCTAACTCTTTGCCGACTGTTCTTAGGGACAAGGCGTTATCAGGCTTGCCGGCCGGGCGACCAAGATGGGAAACAATTATCAAAGCCGCTGGCTTTTGTTTAAGAATGTACTCAAGAGTCGGGATCGATTGACGCAGCCGAAAATCGCCCTCGACTTTACCACCGTGTACTGGCACATTGTAATCGGCCCGCAGCAGTACCCGCTTGGCCTTAAGATTTATATCCTTAACTGTTTTAAATCCCAATCCCACCATTTATCATAAGTATGGCAAAAGCTTAGCTTAAGCACCACCCTTTTTTACGTCAGGCCTACAAAAAATGCATAAAAAGTACATACTTGTCCCGCACCAAATCCTGAGCTTAAGTAGTCTGCAATCAGATTATGGAGCTTCAAGATTTTGGTGCTGGGATGTCAAAATTATGCATAAATTCCCTGGGTTGGTAAGATTAATGTATTATTGCCAAAATTAAAAAACATCACATCAAATTATTACGCTGGACGCTTCTGGTTCTGACTATATTTTTCTTTCAGCACAGCCTGCGTGACTACTTGCAGTTGCATGACATTAGTAACATCTTCACCGATTTCGCCCACACTTGGAACGCGCCACAATACGAAAAATATAGCTTGATTATTTCGGCTGCTCTCGGCGTATTCTTTTTAGTTTTCTATCTTAGAACTTTCCATCGGCATCTTAAAAGTCGCCGCTAACTCCTACTGACTTTCAAAATATGCATAATTACGACATATGTACCAATTATGCATCATTGGCTGTAGGGCTAAGATAATTCGAAGCCGCTAAGGTCTAGAACGAGGGCTTTGCCGTCGTAGTCGTAGGTGTCGCCGTTATTTAGTTCTCCTTTGTATGGTTCATCTAAGGTCAGGTGGCGCGGGCGGTTAATACCCAAAGAACCGGCTAAAAAGCCCTCTTCCCAGCTTAGGGTTGGGGCGATGTGGTGGGTTGGTAAGACTCCATCATGTGTACCGGCCGCCCGGTCGTAACTGACGGTGCCGGCCCAAACTCGACGGCCCATGATTTTGTAAGGCGTCCGCCATAGCCGCAGGTGGTGTCGGCGCCGGAAAGTATCAGCCTTAGTGGGCTTTTCAAAAGCCAGTGTAAAGTGATGGCCGGCAAGGTAACTATCGGCCATCGGGCCGGCGCGGTAGCTGCGGTCGAAAATGGCCGCTACAAGCGCCTTGCTAAGGCTAACCGCGCCGATTTTATCAGCCCGATACCAGCCGTGTTGCTTAAAATGACTAACTAAGAAGCGTTTGTTGCCAATAATAATCAGATTGACGGGCTCCATCGGATTACCCTCGCCGGAATAGCTGTGCTTAGGCAACAAATCTGTCAGCTCTTTGATGTCCTGTATTCTGCTTTTTCTTTTTCTCATTTTGACTCAATCATATACCAAATACTTGTCTTTTTACAGATAAGAGTACATGCTAGAATGTGTTGATAAAATGCGCCTGGTGGCCCTATCGTCTAGCGGTTAGGACACCAGGTTTTCATCCTGGCAACCGGGGTTCGACTCCCCGTAGGGTCACCAAGCGTGTTTTATGGTAATAAAATCCCTCGACACTGCCGAGGGATAACTCCACCTATCTGTTCGAGAGAGCGGTCAGTCTTGCTTCTCTAACCACCAAGCTAGCACATTTTACCCTTTAGCGCAACCGTTATGCACAGAGGTTGCGCTAAAGGCGCATTAGTTTATTTTTTTAGAGATCGAACTTGCGGCCGCTCCACAGGTAGTGGAAGATACTGGCGAAAGCACTAACTCCTACGAACAAGGCAGCAGCGGTAGAGCCCGGACCGGTAACAGGTAGTTTGGCTGGCGGTTGGACCACCGGAGGAGTTACCGGAGTGGTGAAAGTGACTTGTTTGCTACATTCCACTGATGTAGCTGCTTGTTCCGTGCCGCTTACATCGAACTTGACTGTGGCTTTAACGCTGTACGTACCATCTTTAGCGTAGGTGTAGCTGGCCGAAGTGTTGGTTGTTAGCAATGGGGTACTGCCATCGCCCCAGTCAAAGGTGACATTCTTGAAGGTGGCACCACCTGAAGTCGTATAGTTTACAGCGGCATCAACCTTGCGGTTGGGCTGTGCCTTAACATCCAGAAGTGTACAGGCATATGCCGGAGTTACAATCGACTGCATCTTGACCTTGATCTTTATAGTCACCCAACCACTGAACTGCTCGCAGCCTGGAACGTTGCCGTCGATTGCATTATAGCCAACCAGAGCGCCGGTGGAAACAATAGAGTCGCTCAGGGGAGTACCATTAGGAAAGACATTATTTTGGAGTATTGCGCTGCCAGGTATATATTCAACTGTGAAAGGTTGGCTGCCAGCTAAATCAACCGAATCGCTGACAATTCCAGGATTGGCGTTATCAGCCGAGATGTACGCCGAGCTCCAAGTATATGTGCTTGGAGTTTTTGGTAATGAGATCCTAACTTTAGTGTTTTTTGCTACTAGATTAAGATTCGCCGCGGCGTTATTGTGGAAGTAAACGCGAAGGGTTAGTTGGTCATTGTCATTAACTTGTATTAAGTCTACAACGTTGCCCGGAGCGGATGAAACTTTACCACTAAAGAACGGTCTTTCATCGCCAGCTACTGGGTTGTTAGTAAATGAGTTAAAGGTAATGTAGTTGGGTGGACTGTTCCATGTGAACGACGGACGGCCAGGACCCCAACCAGCTAAAGCAATAGCCGCTGGAACCAAGATAGCACCAAGAACAGCTAACATTAGAGTTGTAAGTTTTTGCTTAAAAGTGAATTTACTCATTGTCATATCTCCTTATTTTGTTCTGCCTTAAGGCGCCTCAGGTGTTAAGCCGCCGCCGTCCCCACCAGAAGGAGAGCCCGGAGTGTTTTGCGGATCCTGACCAGTAGGAGTTGGGTCGTTATCTGGCACCGGAGTCTGATCACCTTTGCCTGGAGGAATTACTGGAGGCGGAGGAATTATTGGAGGTTTTTCCGGTTTACCAAATTTGGCCGGGCCGGCACACTGTGGCTTCTCCTCACCTTTATCCATTATGGCGTTACCGTTCTTGTCAAAGAAAACTGCGAACTGGTAGATTCCAAATTTGTCGTATATGTGTTGAGCGACTAGGTTACCTTGAGCATCAGTCACAACTTTGCCGACTTTACCGTCGCCCCAGTCAATGTACTCTTTGGTGATATCGACATTACCAGAGTTTTTAACAGTCACGTTGATGCCCTTATCATCGATCACATTGGGTTTAGCGGTGACACAGTCCCCCGCCTGTGGAGTTACGGGCGGTTTTTCCGGAGGTGGGGTTTCTTCTTCCTTGTTTTTGTGGGCAAATTCTTCGTCCACCACATTGGCCTTACCATCGTTCTTAACACGCTTGATCACATAAGGGTTTTCTTCGGTATAGTTCTTTATGTTTTTCTCGCGTGAGCTAATTGCATCAGTATCAGCTGGGCAGGTTATGGCTTTTTGTCTATAGTATTCAGGCCTTCGATCGAGGTCTTTACCGTTAAGTTTGATCCAAGCTTGTTTGATAACCTGGCCGTTGCGTAAACAACGCATCAAGAAGTCGAATTTACCAGTTGGCACTAGTGTCGGATACTCTCTAGCCGTAACCAAACTCTTAAGAATCTCCGTAGTGATCGGAGGTTGTTTCGGTGGTGGAGGAGGTGGTGTCTTCTTCTTTTTAGGCAGAATCCAGACCCAGATTTCAACTTGCCCCTGACGCGGGTTGGCGCACTCGTCACCGGCTTTTTCCGGTGCAGTTACAATTATTCGCTTGTAGCCTTCTTTGGGCGTCAAGGAAAAACCTTCCGGGTAGGCCTTCTTCAGACCATCTATTCCAACCCATTCAGTAAAACCTCCGGGTAAAGTCTTTTTGCCCACAGCGACAAATTGGCCGTCTTTACAACCCCAGTTATTAACCGTTTTATCGTTAACTAATGTCGCACGGCCCCAGTGGTTTCTAACAAACTGTTCAACTGTTTCATCAACTGTAGGGATACCGTAGCGGTCAATAATGTCATCAATGACGCCCTTTCGTTCCCAGTTGGCCACAAGACTAGCGGCAGTAAAGGAGTCGCCGCCACAACGGTCGGCCAAGAATTCTGTCGATTGCCCGACCGCCGGTGCAATTGCGTTTAAAGCACTGAATCTACTATCGGCATTAAATGGTTGAATCAAGGGTGTAGCTTCGAGCTTAGGGCCTGAAACTGCCTTGGCGACACCCGCGACGCCTAGTCCGGCTAGGACTGAAAGTCCGGTAGCCATAAAAGTTCGGGCTTCCATATTACGATTCATTTAATAAATTCTCCCTTAATTAACTTGCTTAGTTCTCCACCCTGCTTGCCCTGAGCTTGTCGGCAGGCTGCCCACCAGCATGCGAGGATTGTGCTTATATTAACACAAGCATTAATTTATGTCAATACATAAAAACATAATTTTTTGCAAGCACAAGCACTATACAACCTC
>MGCV01000032.1 GCA_001790575.1 Candidatus Saccharibacteria bacterium RIFCSPHIGHO2_12_FULL_47_17
CGCGGTGGTCAATTTGGCAGGGACCACGGATGTTGCGGGTACACACGTCGCGGTGATTCGGATTGACGGTGCAGCGAACGAGATGCCAATTAACGGCGAGTATGCCAACACCGCCGGCGACAATGCGGTCTGTGACGGCACCGGTACGGACGACACCGCTCCGACAATCGGCGCGACGGTCAGCAATGCCAACAGTCTGATCCTGAATTCACTCCACCCTCGGACCGAAGCTCTTGCTAACATCACCAAAGACGTTGATTACACCCAGCAATATGCGGTCGAAAATATATCTGGTGGCAGTGCTTCGACCATGGTGCTCTACTCACGGTCTAACCCGCCGACCGGGACCGATACCATCGCACATACCCTGGTTAGTGCAAGAGCCTGGGTGATGTCGGTTATCGAGATTAAAGGGGCTACGCCGACATTCGGCAGCAATGCAACTTTCACCCAGAGTAGCACTTTTTTTGCCGAAACTAGGGACGGCCACGGAACGGTAGCCTACAATGGCTACCTCTACGTGGTAGGTGGAGAACGAGGTGGAACGTCGAGTTCTACGATATGTAAGGACCCTGGTCTTGGCGGACAGCCAAACGACTGGGAGTGCAGTGATGTCCAGTATGCCGCTATTAACGCTGATGGCACGCTTGGCTCCTGGACCACCAACTCCACCTATTTTCTGACACCTCGGCACTACACACACATAGCCGCTTGGAATGGCTATATGTATATAGTGGGTGGAACGACTAACGGTAATACAACTTATCTATCAGACGCCCAATATGCACCGATCAATTCCAACGGCAGTCTGGGGTCGTGGAGTAACACCACATCGCTTCCGGAAGGTCGGCAACGCTTCGGGATGGTAGCCTACAATGGTTACTTGTATGTGGCCGGCGGGAAGTGGGTAAGTTCAGGCAGTCCGTCGGCGCACGCTTGCAATAATAATGTCTCAAGCTCCTACTGCAACGATGTGCTATCAGCTCCGATCCAGAGCAATGGGCAGTTGGGTAGCTTCACTCGCAGTACGACCTTCTTCCAAAACCCTCGGGGATATGTCTCCAGTGCGGCCTACAACGGGTACATATATGTAACTGGTGGTTACGACGGGGTGCAGTATGCTAAGACTGATTATGCTACCATCAGTTCCGGTACTGTCGGGAGCTGGACTAGAAACGGCGTCGACTTCACAACCGCCCGGGGGCACCATGCCACGGTGACCTATAACGGTTATATCTACATCATGGGAGGCTGGACCGGGAGTCCCACGACAAGCGTCCAGTATGGCACTATTAATTCAAATGGCAGTATCAGCTCGTGGACGGCCGGGACAGCACTGGGTTTCGCCCGGGAGTCGGCCGGATTCGCGGCCGCTAATGGCTATATTTACCTGACGGGCGGCTTTAACGCTGCCGACACAGCTTGTAATAACGACACTACGACTTACTGCAACAACGCCGAGTATACTCGTATTAATTCTCCAGCTCAGGCAGCCTACTATGAGCGAATTATCGATGTGGGTTCGGTTGTGAATTCGATTGATTCAATTAACTTCGGGGGTATCGCGGTCTGCGGAGCGGAATTAAGTTATGCTGTAGCGGGATCGGATGGGATCTTTGGTGCCAAGACCCGGCAGGCTTTTGCCCTGCCATCCACCAATTACACAATCAGTCAGTCTTCTAAGCGCTACGTCTGGGTTCAAGTGAAGCTGAATGACGAGACTTGCGGCACTAACTCCAGGATTACGGATATCACGGTTAATTATACGAGCAACTCGCCCCCCAACACGCCGACTCTAAGCACGCCCGCCAGCGGCGCGACGAATCAATCATTATCGCCAGCATTTACTTTCTCTACGACCGATGCTGAATCGGACTACATCCGCTATCGGCTTTATCTATACCAATCGGATTGCTCTACAGCCGTCGGCGCCAGCCCCTTTACTCAGCCGGATGGTTCGCCCCAAACCGGTTGGACCGGACAAGATGCCCAGACCAGCACGGCCTATGCTTCTGGTACGACAGCGACATATACTTATCAAAGCACTTTGTCTGCAGGTACAACTTATTGCTGGAAAGTTGACGCTCGTGACCCCGGGGGTACAAACACTTATGGAACAGCCTCTACCACCCGGCTCTTTACCACCAGTCAAGTTCCGGCCACACCGACCTTAAATGGCCCGAGCTCAACCAATACTTCTCGCACACCGCAGTTTACACTGCGTACCACCGACGCCGACAGCGACTACTTGCAGTACTTTATTCAACTTTACGACGCGGCTGCCTGTGGTGGCAGCCAAGTTGGCAGCGACATTGACCAAAGCGTTTCGCAAACCAATTGGAGCGGCCAAAACGCTGCTTCCAGCACCGCCTACATCGGCAACAGCGTGATAGGCAACTCCACCATGGCCACTTATCAATACACCGGCACCCCGCTCAATGTCAGCCAAACTTATTCCTGGCGGGCCAAAGCCCGCGACCCGGCCGGCAGCAATGCCTACAGCTCACTTACTGCTTGCCAAAGCTTTACCACGGCGGGCACCGAAACCCAGATCAAGGGCGGCACCAACATCCGCGGCGGCACCAACCTCCGCTAACTCCCCCCCTCAAACTTCCTCGCACGCCCCGCCACCACTCCTCCGGATAAATGCTCCGGGTACGACCCGAAGTAGAAATCTCCAGAGATAAACCACTTTTTTCTCCATGCTCCGGGTCGTACCCGGAGCAGTGTTGTGCACGGCCCCAATTAATAAAACTTGAGCAATATTATTGGATGCAAAGGTGTGATATAAGATGACTTATGCCATCCAGGAATATATACAAAGACTACGTAGCCGAGAGCTATTATCATATTTACAACCGCGGCCTAAATAGGCAACGAGTCTATAAGAACGATAAAGACTATGAAGTGTTTCTTGGATTGCTAAAACGGTATCTTGGCGATGATCAGGACAAAAAACCGAACCGCCTCACATATCCTAATTATTACAAAAACATTGAGTTGCTTGCGTTTTGTTTAATGCCCAATCACTACCACTTATTTATATTTCAGCATCAGCCCAACGCAATGACTAAGTTAATGAAAAGCCTCGGGGTGGCCTACACTATGTATTTCAATAAAAAATACAAAAGAACTGGGCCTGCCTTCCAACAACGCTACAAAGCTATTCACATCACAGAAGACGATCAATTACTACATATCACCCGCTACCTACACCTTAACCCGAACAATCACACTAATTATGAATGGTCCAGCCTGCCATATTATCTGGGGACCAAACAAGCCTCTTGGTTACGGCCAAAAAGAGCCCTGGAGCTATTCAAAAAAGGGGAGTACAAAATTTTCCTTGAAGATTATAAAGACAAAAGGGATGAACTAAAACAACTTAAACGGCAGCTTGATTTAGCTGACAACTGACAACCCACGCCTCGATTATTTCGATATTTTGATTGCTCCGGGTACGACCCGAAGCAGAAATTTCCAGAGATAAACCACTTTTTTCTTTATGCTCCGGGTCGTACCCGGAGCGGCCCGAAGCAGTCGTGGACAGACAGAAGAGGTCGCGGGCTTTATATGGAGCTTGAACAGAAGGACTAGTTTTTGATAAGATGAGCTTAAGTAATTTGAGGGGATAAAATTGGCAACGGCAGAAGCGGTAAAGGGAACAACCGTTCCAAGCAAAAGCAAAAAAGGCAAACGAGCTTTGTTAGCATTCCTGCTATTTATTATCATTGGCGGTTTAGTAGCCGGTGGCTGGTACTACTATGATAAGTACCAAGACTCGCAAAAAGAGGTTAAGAAGCTGTCCGACCCCCAAGAGGCCTCCAAAGCCCAAGTCCAACAAGTAGTTGATAAGGTATCTCAATTGACCGATTTGCCGATGGGCGAAACCCCAACCCTGGCCACGGTGGTTGAGCCGGATAAATTGAAAGACCAGCCGTTCTTTGCTAATGCCCAAAAAGGCGACCAAGCCCTAATTTACACTGGTGCAAAAAAAGCCTTCCTGTATCGTCCCTCAACTGACAAAATTATCAACATCGCGCCGGTTAACATCGGCCCCGGCCAGAACTAAACTACTCAACCATCCCAGTAACGCTCCTCCCTAAATGTCTACCCTTGGATGGTAGACTTCTATTCTTGCTTAGGTTTAAAAAAGCCGCTATGCTTATGGGCATAAGTAAGTAAGAGAGGGGAAATTTATGGCCAATTTAAGTGGCTTAACAAGAAAAATAAAACGATTTGATGCTGTTTTAGTAGGACTAGGCCTTTTGGTGCTAGTTGTGCTAGCGCTGATGGCAGGCTTCAGCGACAGCGTCAGCTTAGGGACCTATGCAAAGGTAGCCTTTGTGTTAGTGGCTATCGTGGCACTTAAAACCTACTTTGGCTGGTTGGCTCTGCGACTCGGCATAGTCTTTATAGCTAGCGCCGTGATATTGGGCTGTGGGATAGCCTATTTGCAAAAGCCAGCGCCGGCCAATAACTTGTACCAGGCAGTCTTTCTAACCAATGGCCAGGTTTACTTCGGTCATCTTAAGAATGCCGACACTAAAAATCCAGTTTTAACCGACATTTACTATCTGCAATCGACACCGCAAAATCCTCAGCAGAGCACTGATCAGCAGCAACAGCAACTATCATTGATCAAACTTGGTAAAGAACTTCATGGTCCGGAAGATAAAATGGTGCTCAAGGGTGACCAAATACTGTTCTGGGAGAACCTCAAGGATGATGGCAAGGTGGTCCAGACTATAAAGCAGAGTCAGCAGAAGCAGTAGTCAATAAACAGCAAACAGATAATAATCAACAATCAACAATAAACAATAAAAAACAGGCTCCGTGAGGGGCCTGTTCTGTTATTCGCTTATTGCTTTTTGTTATTTGACTTTTATTTTGAGCTTTTGCCGCGACGAGAGATTCGGCCGCCGCGAGCGCCAGCCGTGCGAGCCAGTTCACGATTGGCATAAAAACCGCCGGTGTGGCCGTTTTTACCGCCCATCGCACCGATCCGAGCATAAAAATCTTTGCCGTATTTCTTTTTATTGGTAGCGGCCGCTTTGGCACCGCCGAGTTTAGTTCCTGCCATTTTGAGTATAACCTCCTTTTGTCCGCCAAAACTTCTTCGAAGTTTCGGGCGGGTTAATTATTCCCACATGTTCTAGCGAAAAAAAGAGAGCCAAGATTGACCCTCTTCTTCGCCGAATTAAGCTAATGATAACATTCGAACATGCTCATGTCAATAGGTTTTAAAAAAGAAGCCCTATAATCCTACAGTTCTCTTACTAGCGGTGGGTCATGCGGTAAGGGCGGGCGAAGCGCTCGTGCGAGACGCGCCAAATTGAGCCACAGTTGAAGCATTTGTAGGTTGATGGGCCATGCTGAATAACATGAGTGCCGCAGTTCGGGCAGCGGCTGCGTTTATGCAGCCAATCACGGTAGGTATCCAAGCAATTTTGGATGTGGTTTTCACTAATTCTAACGCCGTAGCGCCGGCCTAATTTGGCTGCCATATGCCAAGCCTCGGACTCCATTTTAAGGAGTTCTAGGTCGCTTGAATAGTTCTTGTGTTCAAGTAAGGCGTGGGCTAGTTCGTGCAGTACACCGAATTTAATTTCTTTTTCGGGCCGTTTCCTATCGAAAGTAATAGTATGGGTCTCGGGTGACCAATATTCGCGTTGACCACCTTTAAAATAAAAGTCCGGGTGGTCGGCTTTTAGTTTGTCTATAAAATCTTTAAGAGTTAACTTTGATGTACTCGTAGCAACCATAAATGACAGCTTCCTCTGGCCGCCTAGCTTTTAGAATTTTGGGCATCGTCACTTGTGAACTACCGATTTTTTTGAGCTCTTTTTCAAGATAAGGCTGAAATTTTTCAAAGTGAGCCCCGACACCTCCGCCGATAACCACAACTTCGGGCTTTTTACTTTCAATCAATCTATTAATGCCGAACGCTAGCCCATGAACATAGTCCTGCCATATCTGTGGCTTAGTAATCTCGGCTGCCTTTTGGCCGTATTTGCTAGTTAGCGCCCGGCCAGATGAAATCTCATCCCAGGCAATTTTCTTAGCTCTCCAGTCGAGCAAAAATGTTCGTCCGCCAAGGTCGTCAATGCTCAAATCGTTAGCTCCGTCTACAATAAAGGCAATGCCGACCCCTGTACCGGGAGCAATATAGAGCAGTCTGTTAAATTCCGGTAGGCTTTTAGCTTCATATAAACCGGCCATTTTGGCGTCATTTTCGACAAAGATTCGAACCTGGCCCAGTATCTGAGCAAAATCATCGGCAATTGGCACGTTTTGCCAAGGCAGGTTACCAAAAACTATCCCAACACCGTTTTCACGATCGACTTTACCGGGTACGGCGCAACAGCAGTGGCTAAATTGATATGTGGCAAGGTCTTCGTTTAATGCCTTCTTAATGCTGGCTTTAAAATCCTCATAATTATGGTCGGTTGCTATCTTATGCTCAGTTTTTTTCTGGCCATCGGCAGAAAAAACCGCAAATAGAGTCTTGGTGGCGCCAACGTCTATTGCCAAAAGCATACTTAAAAGTATAGTCAACAAAAAACAATAAACAATAAAGGCTCTGAACATGGCTTTTTGTTTATTGCTGATTGTTTATTGCTTTACAAGGGTGCGCTACCCCTATACAATATGAATAATCTGCTTTATAAACTTTAAGGGTATTTAAGCGGAAAAGCTTACCGCCATTTGGTGGTTACGGAAGGGAATAGTTCTAATTTATGGCAGAGACTAGCCTAACTATGGACGAACTGCTGGCCAAAAGCCCGCCCCAAATCAAGGCCGGCGATATGGTTGAAGGCGCGGTGATGTCCGTAAAAAAGCACGAGGTCTGGATAGATCTGGGTGCTAATGGCATCGGTGTGATTTCACGCCGCGAAGTTGGCGGCGGCGATATGAAAGAGGGTGATAGTATTACCTCTAGTGTAATTGAACCTGATCTTGAAGAAGGTTATTCGTTGCTTTCCATGAAAAAGGCTTCCAAAGAACGCGGCTGGGGCGAGCTGGATCGGGTTTTCGCCGAACAGGAAATAGTTGAAGCCACCGCTTACAGCGCCAATCGCGGCGGCCTGTTGATTGAACTCGAAGGCATTCGTGGCTTTTTGCCGGTGTCGCAGCTGTCGGCCGAGAATTATCCGCGGGTGTCCGATGCCGATAAAGACGAAATTTTGACCAAACTTAATTCTTTGGTTGGTAAGCCGCTACGACTGCGGATTTTGGATGTTAGCCGCAAAGACAATAAGCTGATTTTTTCCGAGAAAGAGGCCATCCGAGACGACGTCCAAGCCCGACTGTCTGGACTCAAGGTTGGTGATGTGGTTGAAGGTATGGTTACCGGCGTGATTGATTTTGGTGCCTTTATTAATGTTGATGGCATTGAAGGCTTGGTCCATATCTCGGAAATATCATGGGAGCGGGTGGAAAATCCGCGCAAATACGTCAAAATCGGCGAGCGGGTGAAGGCCAAAATTATCGCTATTGATAAAGATCGACTTTCTTTGAGCATAAAACAAATGTCCGAAGACCCATGGCTTTCCGAAGTCAAGCAGTTTAAAAAAGGCGAAGTCGTGGCCGGCAAGATCACTAGAATTACACCGTTTGGCGCCTTTGTGCAGCTATCTCCGGCAGTCGAAGCGCTGGTTCATGTATCAGAGATGAGCGACGATGATGGGGTTGATCCGGAAAAACTGTTTAAGCTTAATGAAACTAAGAACTTTAAGGTGCTGGAGATTGATACCGAAAACCGCAAAATTGCCCTCAGCCTGAAGGATTTAAAAGCTAAAAGTTTACCCCTTAGTAGCTCAAAGAGCTTACTTCGGGGCTCTAAGCCCTCCACCGCCAAGGCTACGAAGGCCAAGCCGAAGGCTAAGAAAGCTATAACCTAGCCATGTGGCCGGCAGGGGAATATCATGGCAGACCAAACACCCACCAAAAAAATCATCGAAATTGATGAACAAATAACTGTCGGCGCACTGGCCGAACTTCTAAGCTTGCCGGTGTCCAAGCTTGTAGGAGAACTGTTCAAACTTGGCGTTATGGCTACTATTAATGAAAAGATTGATTTTGATACTGCCCAGATTGTGGTTGGCGAGCTCGGTTTGGAGGTGGAACTGGCCAAAAAAGAACAGACGCGGTTAATGCGGAAAAAGCGCGATGTAACTGATGCCGACGAGCCACGACCGCCGGTAGTGGCCATGATGGGCCATGTCGACCATGGTAAAACTACTCTCTTAGACGCCATCCGTGGTGCCGAGACTGTGAAAGGGGAATCTGGCGGCATCACCCAGCACCTCAGCGCTTATCAGATAAAACATAACAACCGATATATTACTTTTTTGGATACGCCGGGGCACGAAGCCTTTGCCGCTCTGCGCGAGCACGGCGCCCAGCTGACGGATTTAGCTTTGTTGGTGGTAGCCGCCGATGATGGCGTTAAACCCCAAACCATTGAGGCCATCCGTTTTGCCAAAGGTGCTGGCGTCAAAATCATCGTCGTGGCCAGCAAAATGGATCGGCCGGATGCTGACATTAACAAGCTCAAACAGCATTTGGTGGAACAAAAATTAACGCCCGAAGATTACGGCGGCGACACCATCGTTGTGCCGGTTTCGGCGGCCAAAGGCCAGGGCATCAAAGAGCTTTTGGACATGATTTTACTGGTAACCGACGTAGAAGAGCTTAAAGGCCTACACTCCGGCCTAGCCGAAGGCTTGGTGATTGAATCACATATGGAAAAAGGTAAAGGCCGGGTGGCGGTGGCGCTAGTGGAGCAGGGAGCATTGCGTGCCGGCGATTTCGTGCGGGTTGGTTCAACTTATGGCAAGATTCGGACTTTGCAAAACACCAGCGGCGAGATTTTGGAAAAAGCCGGCCCATCAATGCCAGTAATTATCACCGGCCTACACGATCTGCCTGATTTTGGCGATGAATTCGAGGTAGTTGCTAGCGAGAAAGAGGCTAAGGCTAAAGCCGCCGCCGCGGCGGCCGAGCGCCGCATTGGTCCGGCCACCGGCGCCACCACCAGCAGCGAACTACTGCGTATGATCAGCCAAAAAAGCCAGCTGACAGAACTGAATATCATCGTTAAGGCTGACGTCCAAGGCTCATTAACCTCTGTTATTGATAGCCTCAAAAGCCTTGGCACGGAGGAAGTAGCGGTTCGAATCGTCGGCTCGGGTGTTGGCGTAATTAATGAAAATGATGTACACACCGCTACAACTACCGGCACCATCATCTATGGTTTTCAGGTGGAGCTGCCATCGGCCGTCAAACAATTGGCTGCCCGCGACAAAGTGCCAATTAGACTGTTCAATGTCATTTACGAATTAATTGATGATGTCAAAAAAGAACTCGAAACTTTGCTTAGCCCGGAAATCATCGAGGAAGAGCTCGGTCGATTGCTGGTTAAGGGTGTCTTCAAAACCAGCAAAACTGGGACGATTGCCGGCGGCGAAGTGACCAAAGGTAAACTTTCCCTGCCGGCATTGGCGCGTGCCTACCGGGATAAAGAACTGCTGGCCGATAATTTGGAAGTAACCAATCTAAAAAGCGGCCCGACCGATGTAAAAGAGGTCGAAAAAGGCCAACTCTGCGGTATAAGCCTCAAGACCAAAGACAAGTTGAACCTAGCCGAAGGCGACCGCCTCGAAATTTTCAGTCGCCGCACGGAAACAAGAAAACTCTAGTATTTTGCAACTTCGAATATACTGATATTATGGACATTAGTAATTTAGAGGTGGGAAATGGACGAAGATACCCAAATTCAAGTAAATCAAACAAACAGTCAAGATTCAGAAGATGCTGACGATGTCGAAACCAATAGAATAATTCAGGTTCGTCAAAAAGCTCTTCAAGCCCTGTTACAGAACATAGATCAGATAGATAGCGAACCAAGTCGAAGATTTGAGATATTAATGATGGCCCTTAGGACAACTTTCAGTGAAGATTTACTAGAGAAAGCTCTTGATGCGGCGCTTCAAATCGAAGAACCGAACAGCCGAGCCGAAGCCTTACTGGATGTTCTAAATGAATCCAAGGCTGCTGAGCAAGTATAAGATTAATGCGCGCCTTGCCAGCGCCTGAGATTAGCGACCATGCGGCTGCCATCAAGTATTTTAAATGAACCGTCTGGTTGCCACTCAGGAACGATACCAATAACCGTTAAGAATCTTGTCAGGTTTCTAAGCACTTCGGAGTCGTAACTGGTTATTCGCCCAGTTCGGTAAGAAGACGGGGTCGTGTCAGATGTGAACTCACCTTTATAAACCTCAAGTGTCTGGTTAAGCAAATCTTCAGTGTTGTTGACCATCTGTGAAACAGCGTCTGGATCGTCATAGTTAAAGTTTGACAGTCCGAAATCACGGTTACGTAGTTCATCATAAGCCGTAAATTCGTCAGACCATTGCATTATCGGGGCGCCACCGTCTTTAAGCAATTTGGCAAGAGCTCGCCGCGAAGAAGTTACAATTTCGCTGCTGCGACCGAGGAAGGCAATTGGTCGTCTGGTGTTCGATCCAGACCTGGCGCCGCGAATCATGCGCCCCAGACTGACATCTTCACCCTTGTCGATTTCTGAGTAGCCACCGACTGCCATATAAATATTGGGCCGAAAAGCAAAATTGGCGCCTGATGAACCCGCACCTTTGGTTTTTACCCTGAGATAAGACTCGAACATTTGCATCAATCTGGTGGCAGCCAAAGTCTCCGGACGGGCTTTGTATGCGTCATAGCTCCAGTCGAGAAAGCCCAAGAAGCCATCAACTTCAGGCTGAGCGTCAGCTTTCTTAATAAGAGTACGGATATATCGTCGGTCAATCCATTGGCTGTCAGCGTCATTTGATACAAGCAGCACATCTTTCAGGTCGATGCCACGTTTCATCAGGTCTTCAATTACTGTGTCCGCGACGGTCTTGCGCACCCAACCAATTTTAGCCTCGTTTTTCTGGAGTTTTTTCTCTATCAGTTTGACGACAATTTCGGGATGCTCTTTCTGGAATCTCTTAACCTCTTTAACGGTAGTATCTTTGCGGGTTCCCTCGGGGTAATTTACAAAGACAACTATCTCAAAATCATCTCTAGCAACATCTTTTTGCCGGGCATATTGGGCAAGCGTATGATAAATATTTTTACCTTCCTGGTGGGCTGCGGCAGGAATCATGACAATAACTCGGGGGTTTTCAGCTTTTGGCTGTTTATCTAAATCTTTTTGCAATCTTGCAATTGTCGTGTGGTAGGCTGGCCGGAGAGAATCAAAATACCGTCTAGCGACAACTCTTGGGTCAATATCGGCATCGGGGTTAGTCATAAGCTCAGGCGCAAAAGGCGCTATTCGACGCGGAGCTCCTCTTTCACCACCCACACTCGACATATAACCAACGGAGCGGTAATAAGGCTCCTCAATTACAGGAGTAGCTAAGGCCTCTAGGCCACGGCGGGAGTAAATTGGCAAGACCGGCGGAATCTCAATTGGCAGCGGGCCACCTTCTGGCGCTGTTAAGGCCGTCAGGTAGTGATTGACCTGATATTTCTCAACCCGCTGAATGACTTCGGTGATTGTGCGGCCGGGATTATTCTCGCCGATGTGAGTTGCCAGCATGCGGGTGGCCACACCGCCGTCCTCTGTGCGGCCAACAATTTGGGCGGCTTCGGCGTAGGCACCGGTAAACACGGCATGACCGTCACGGACCTCGAACATCGTCTGCCCGGCGAAGCTCCTTGGATCAATGAACGCGTTACCGTTTTTGTCTACGGGGATAAGCTGAACGAAGTTCTGTGTGTCTTTGGTCATTGACAGAGCAATAGTCATCTTGCCCTCTTGTATCAGTTCTTGAGCGTTAACAGATTGGCTATCGTGGAACGACCACTCCGGCCGCATGTTGGCGATGTTAAAGACGTAGTTGCCGTTTTTATCAATGCCGCTGCCATTTTGACCGCCCCACCAAAGCTTGAGCTCGTTTAGGTCGGCGCCGTACCATTTACCATCAGCGCCGCGATACATTGGCGTGTTATTGTCGAACCACAGCAAGCGGTGATCACGAATGAACTCGGCAGGATGGAGCCGCATGTATTCTTCGATTGAGCGGTTGACAGTTTCAGTAACTGTTCGGCTGTCGGTGTAGGCTAAGCCATGCTGTTCCAGATCCCAGCCCATTAAGGAAAAGGCTTTGCGTGTTTCCCAATCCATATTGCCTTGTGTGTCAAAACCGATACCAAGGTTTTCTTTACTAAGATGATGAAGGTGATTTTGGTTCTTGTCGTTGGCAACGATTTCGCGGAACTTATCCCAGTCTAGTTTCTCAAAAGCACTTTTACCGTCAGGACCGATAACGTCCCAGCCGAATTGTTCACCTGGACGGGCGTGAAAAAATTGGTAGCCTTGCGGCAGGTCGACACCAACCTTATGGATACCGTCTTGCATAAATTCCGGTCCCTCAAAGAAGTGTCGTCCCCAGTAACCAGGACGCAGCGGGACATCTTCCGTACCGGAGCTTGAGCTGCGGCCAAACAGCGCCGCCAAAAAAGTCTGCCGTTTTTGATCATCGCTTGAGCCTTCAAATAGTCCCTGGGTACTGCCGGCGATAGCGCCGCTGACTTCCTGGACGGCCGCGCCCAGCGAAGCGCCCATGATAGCGCCGGCGGCAAACATTTTAACCATCCTTTGAGCCTGATAGCGCCTAAACGAGCGGTCTTTTTGGCTGACATCCTGATTGATAAATTCCACCAAGCCTTCTCGGGCCAGATTGACCAAGGCATCGACGTCGCGAGAGTCATGCAGGCCATCTGGGCTGGCATTAAGGGCGTTTTGTAAGACTTCCTTGGCTTGGGACAGGCTTAGTAGCAGCTGAAGTCGCTGGCTTTCAACTGACGTTTTAGCCGAATATTCAATTAGATCAATGCTTTGAGTGTCGGAAATATTAGTATAAGTATCAGCCGCGCTGATTATGCGTAGGGCATTTTCAAGGCTAGCCTGATCATTGGCATCAAGGCCTTGGATGGCTTGATCGAGCTGGCCGGTTATCTCCTCGGCCGAAATACTTTCATAACGCGTCTGCTCCAGTCGCTCCCGGGCAGGTGAATTATCTTCAATTTGGCCGCCTTCCGCCCGTTGGCGCAGGTGTATCTGACGCTCATCTTTGGTTCTGGTTTTTTCGCGCAGGGCTGCCCACACGCCGGCGGTGGCACCACCGACCAGTGGAGCCAACGCAGCCGATGTTAGCTTCTTGGTAGTGAATTTGGCAGCCGTAAAAAGTACAGTCACGCCTACACCAACAGCTGCTTCATTAAACATCGTTAGATGGTTGCGGTGCATCCAATCGAGTGTGCGATCAACCCCATCGCGGCGAAATTCGGTTCTAGCTCCAACTCGGGCTTCGCCAACGTGACCAGACCTTAATGCAGCATCAATCCTTTCTGTACCTATACCATGAGCAAAGGCGGCTCGGGCATTGACGGCAATGTCAACGATATTATCGACGTACATTATGCCGCGGTTACGATCTTGGGCATGAACAACGGCGCCGTACTCGCCGACAATTCGGTTACGTTCCTCAACCAGAGCGTCATAATCCATGGCCGGATTACTGCGATACTGGTCAATAAGCTGACCGGCCTGTTCAAGCAAGTGTTGACCGGCCGGCGTGGCGGCCAGTTCAGTATTAGCTTCTCCTTGGGCCAGCATGCCGGCATATTCGGAAGTAAAGCGGCCAATTATAGCGCCGGCTGCCTGGTTATGGTCAGCTTGAGAGCCTTCAGCTAACTGGTATAAATTTTGGCTAGCGACGATATCCTGCGTGCCACGTCGCTGCTGTCTTTGTAAGTAATAATCCCGAGCGATGTTACCGTGCCAAATTCGGCGCCAAAGACCGCGTAAACGTCCTAAACCTCGGCCTTCAGGTAACTGCGTTCGGTCATTAATATAGTTCTCGGCGTATTCACGAGCCTCGGGCCTAACACCCGAGCTAACATCCACCAATTGCAATCGCCCAATATCAGCTAACAGTTCTTCTTCTGTTGGCGTAGGTGGAGCAGGTGAAGGTGATGGCGCTTCAGACATCTTTAATTACTTAATCTTCTTACTTAGCTTGTCCTAAATATAGCTGTCTAAATTCCAACAGCGCAGCCGTAATAATCTGCTGCTTATTAGGTACATTATTCTCTATGAAATCATGGACGGTTTTCTGATCAGCATTTTTTTCAGCCAATTTGTTAAACTCATCGAGCGTTTTATCGTCCATAGACTCAATCACTCGCTTGTTTATGAGATCATTAGCCCGTGTGACTAAATCTTTAACTAAGCGAGCTCGGACTGCCGGGTCTAGATTAGGCGGCAGCCCCTGTTCTTGTAACAGTTCTTCGACAAATTTATCTAGCATAATTTCTACCTTATTTTTTTATTTTTTAATCTAATGGCTACTGTAGTCCCACCACTGGCAATAGTCAAGCATATTATACTAAGTTATCAGCAAAATGCAAGTTCCTTTTTTCATACAGCCTAACTGATGTATAATCGAAACTAGAAATATTTATTTGGTGGGAGCATAATAAAGAATATGTTTAAGTTAGACGATGCGCTTTTGCAGGAACTTGGTTTAGGGAATTTGCCGCCGGCGGAGAAGAATAAGATGTTAGCGCACATCTACGAGACCCTGGAACTGCGCGTTGGCATGAAACTGGCTGAGCAGATGAGCGATGCTCAACTTGATGAATTTGAAGCCTTTATAGATCGTAACGATGAAGCTGGCGCCTTAAAGTGGCTGGAAACTAACTTCCCGAATTACAAAGACGTGGTAGCCGATGAGCTAGAGAAGTTGAAGACTGAAATTAAGGAACAAGCTCCGCAAATCGTTCAAGCTACCATGTCCCAAATGAATAGTGAAGGCGGCGCGCCTGCGGCAGGCCAGCCGGCACCAACACCACAACCCGTGACCGACGATTCAGCTACTGCTACTCCGCCGCAACCCCAAAACGACCAAGATAGTGCGTAGTGCGTAGGGGATAGGGAGTGGTTTTTCTACTCTCTACTCTCTAAAACCTACTCACTATTTTTTGTAACCACGTAAGAAATCGGCTCCAGATATTTTGCGGCCGGAGGGCGCGATTAGCTCCTGAATTTCCAGCCAGCCCTCACCGGTTTTCATGACTAGATCACCGTCATTCTCAGACTCAGCTACTCGCACCTTTGTAAGAATTACATCACTACCAAAGATTTTAGCCCAGCTTTTTGGCCAACCTAAATAAGCCCGGACTTCACGTTCAATTTGATCGGCCGGCTTGTTCCAGTCAACCACACCATCTTGTTTGGTCAGACGTCTTGAATAGCTAGGTTCCAGCTTGGGTTGAGGATAGGGTTTTATTTTGCCCTCAATATATAGAGGCAACTTTTCAACAAGGAGTTTATTGCTAAGATTGACAAGTTTA
>MGCV01000033.1 GCA_001790575.1 Candidatus Saccharibacteria bacterium RIFCSPHIGHO2_12_FULL_47_17
CATTGCCAGCTTGTTCGAAATATTTGGCCCGGTGGTCGCTATCGACGTCGGTTGTAATTTCATCGACTCGCGGCAATGGGTGCATGATGATGGTGTGCTTAGGCATGAGTTTCAGGCTCTGCTTGTCGATTACCAACCCGCCTTTTGGCAGCTGTTTGGCATCCTTTAAATATTCCTTCTGCAAGCGCGTCCAGTAAACAACATCAGCATCGGCAAAGGCTTTGGACATGTCGGTAGTCAACTCAAAACTGGTATCGGTTCTTTTGAGATTATCGGTCACGTCCTTAGGAATTTGAAAATCTGGTATTGATACAAAAACAATGTGGTTGTCTTTATATTTAGAAAGCACGTAACAAAGCGAGCGAACAGTTCGGCTAAATTTGAGATCGCCACCCATAACCACTTTTAGTCCAGATAGTCGGCCGTGACTGGCCTTGATAGTGTAAGCATCAAGTAGTGACTGTGTAGGATGTTCGCCCGGGCCATCACCAGCATTGATTATTGGCACGCTACTGACAGCCGCCGCACGCTTGGCACCACCGACTTCGTGGTAGCGTATAACAATCGCATCCAACTGATATTGATTGAGAACTCGGACTGTGTCTTCAATCGTTTCGCCTTTGGCGGCAGATGAAAAAGCCATGGCCGCCTCGGTTCCAACCACACCCATGCCGAGCTTTAAGGCGGCCGTTTCAAAGCTTAAACGTGTGCGAGTTGAAGGCTGATAAAAAAGTGTGGCAACTTGGCGTCCTGGATATTTTTTAGCCAGTTTTTCTCTGCCGCCCGCGGTAGCCAACGTCTTTTTCATTCGGGCGGCGGATTCAAAAATCTCATCAATATCCCCTACGCTGAATTGATCTGACGACACAATGTGCATAGCCTAGCGTCTCCTGCCCTGCCACAAGCTTTTAATGTTTCGCATTACCAATGTTGACAGAAAATAACCGACGGCTGGCACAATGGCAGTAACGTACGGACGGTCATTGTCGATCAGTAACAGGTAAGCAAGCACTACAAGGTAAGTTAATAAAGCGATGCTCAAACGCCGCGTCAGGCTGGTTTCCCAGGCCTTATTCTTCTCCACTCTGGCGTTCCTGGCTTCTATGGCGGCCAGGCGTTCCTCGACGCTCCCCTTAGTCATTAATCTATATATTAACTGTAGAGCCGGTGTTCGGCAATATAGTGGTCAACTGCCGCAATACCGTCTTTGGCTCTATCTTCGCGGATTTGGCGAGACGAGATCGCTGATTCTGGTGCCAGCATAAAACTTAATCGAAGTTGCGGTAGTTTATCTAAGACTTCCTTTTTAATGATTACTCCGTCGTGGCCTGACCGAACAGCCACCAAAAAAGAAGCTTTTTGAGCATACCGATCAATATCGCTCCATTCAGTCAGATGATGGCCAACATCCGAACCAACCAAAAATACAAGGTCAGATTTAGGGTATTTGGATTGTAATTTAGGCAGCGACTTTACTAAAGTAAAGTACGGCTCATTTGTATCGTAAATTTCGAAGATAGGCTCACCGATAATTGCTAGTTTGAGCATGGCTAGCCGATCACTAAATTTACTCACGCCATTTTTGTGCCGCGGCCGACGCTCCGGCAAAAAAACGACTTTATCTAAATTAAATTGCTTGGCCGCAGCTCCAGCAAATGTAATGTGTCCAGCATGCACCGGATCAAACGTTCCCGCCAAAACTCCAATTTTCATTTCTTTAAGACTTTTCTGCGACCAATTATTACGGCAGCAGTTATAAGGTCGGCAATTGCAATATAAATCGGATTGGCTAAGGCGGTAATACTGACAGTTCTGGCAGCTAGAGTTGCGAATAGAGCACCGATTCCAGTCATTATAAATAGTTGGCCAGTTTCCTCATGCGGCTTCTCCCATGAGTGTTTTAACGTGGGCACCAAAGCAATAAAATCAATTACAATAACAGAGATTATGGCGATGGCTGGCGAATTAAAGGTCCACCACAAAACTAAAGCAATAACAATTCCCATCTGACAAAAAATATCCAAGCGATCAAAGCGTTTGTCCCCATTACGCCAGCCGAGCATAGCTATCGTCACGCACATTAGCGCCAAACTGTAAGACATTATTGCCGCAGCGTATTGACGGTCGCTCAATGATGCCGAAGCACTAATTATTGTCAACCAAGTCCAGTTAAACCAAGATACAACTTTGGGCTTAGTGGCACGTTTTATCACATTCCGGATGTATGGGGTAGGAGCCGCTAGAATCAGCAGCGTACTAAAAACAATGAAAAGATCTTTTATATCCATTATTCTTTCTTGGCTTTTGCCATACGTTTAATATACTCGCTCTGTGTTATGAATGAGGCTTTGTCTTTCACCCGATCTACAAACAACACGCCGTTAAGGTGGTCAATTTCGTGCTGGATAACATGAGCTAGCAAGCCATCAAAATTTTTTTCGTGGGTTTTGGCTTTCTCGTCAAAGTAGCGGACGCGAATTTTTTTGTAACGCGGCACTTTAGCAAAAGCTTCGGCAAAACTAATGCAACCTTCATAAAGCTGTTGCCGCTGGCCATAGAACCTAACTATTTTTGGATTGATGAGCGCTAGGCTGGCCCACTTGTGTTTTGGCAGCCTTGGCCGAGTTTTCGTCGATTTAATTTCAATGATGGCTAGTGCAATGCTTTGGCCAACCTGCGGCGCCGCCAATCCAACACCATATTTTTTCTTGGCCAATGTATAGCGCATATCGGCAATCAGCTGCTTGGTTTGTTTTGACAGAATATTTTGTCGAGATAGTTCCCTGGCCTCAGCTCGCAGAATCGGATCACCAAACTCCCTCCGTCTCAATATTTTCCGGGTACTCATTGAGTCCCATTCTACTCTATTCCCCCGTCTTACAATCTGTCTCTTTTTTTCATTCATTGAAACATTTAAATATTTAAATGTTTCAATGAATGATAGTTAATAATATAGTTAATAATTAAAGATAAGAGCGGAAATAATAGAAAGAATTAGCTTTGTCTAGTTATTGGCTGGTCTAATTTGGACGCACTCATCTTCTTTGAGAATGACTGAGCCATCCGGTAGACTTACTTCGGCCGTCATGCAAAGCTCTTCTTCACCTCTGACTAAGGCTAAGGCCGCAAATTCTGCTGGCTGCTCATCATTTAAGAATGTGTACTCCACTACTCTTTCAGGGGTATCATAGCCGGTTGAAAAGTCGCCCGTTATTTTCAGCGGAACGGCCAAAGCATCGGCAGCTTCTTCGGCAGGTGGAATCTCAGGAGAACTATGGTAGGCAAGCGTTCTTTCACTATTAATAATTCTGCCTTGATCACTCTTAGCTGATTTGTTGAAATCAGGGTTGGGAATAGTCTCTTCAGGAGGTGATTGAGGAATTGATAAATCACTTGGCTGCCCATCCTCTACCACACTAAAGCTAACGCTGGCTGAAGTCTTTGAATCACTTTCCACTAAGATTTCGAAACGCGCTCGTTGGCCTTCGACAACCGGGTTATTATGAGCAGTAATACTGAGACTGGCCGCCTCAGTTCCTCTCAGTGGCGAAAAAAGATCGTTTTTGTAAACTAACTGGGCCACACCCAGGCCTCCAGCTGCCACCGCAAAAGCTAAACCGGAAACCATCGAAACTTCCGATTTTCTCCGCCTTAGATAATCCATCCCATTCATAACAAAAAAATAAGTTCCCAGAACTAGCTTATTCCGAGAACATCATATTCTAACATGATGCATAAACTTAATCAATATCTACCGGGGGTGGGGGGTCGAGTTTAAAAATTCGTGATGGTTTGGTTTGGCGAGAAACACTAATGGGCTGCTTGCCTTTGATACGCGCCGTTTCCCAAGCATAATCAATCCAAGCGTCCGTCATTTTAACGTAAATGTCCGGTTTTTTATTCTTGATGCGGCTCTTGCCCGGTTTGTAATGCAGCACGGCAATAGTGATAGTTTTGCTGCCGCGATCTTTAAGATAGCGAACGACAAAATCGAGCGTCATACCGGTATCCCATACCTCGTCCACAATCAATATGTCCTGCCCTTTAATATCTGCCTCAGTGGGCATCGGTCCCAGAATCAAACTGCCGGTTTGTTTGCCGGCGCCTTGAACATAGGTTTGGACACAAGTATGTATCAATTGGTCGTTGTTAAAACCGAGCATTTCCGGCAGAAGCAAGCCGAGAAAATAGCCGCCCTTAGGAATGACGAGTACTTTGGAGAATTTGAGTTTGTGTTTTTGGCTGTAATCAACAATTTTAGCAGCCAGTTGAATAGTCAGCGCCTCAAGCGTTTGCCAATCCTGCGCAATTCTAACTTGGCCGACACCTCTGCTCATGACTTAAGTATAAGGAAGTAAAGGTTTGAGCGCAAAATGCCCACTTACTTTGCCACCGACCTGTAATAGAAATGTGCGATAGCATAGTTCTGCTACGCTTATGGATACTTTTTGTATATTTATTTTGAAACTGATTTGTGGGATTTGTAACTAAGCTGGCGGCGGTATTTACCAAGTTGTTCGATGTCTTTGTCGAAGGGTTTAAACAGACTTGAATAATGGATGTTGGGTGTTAGCAGTTTGGCTAATTTTTTTTGCTCGATTAGGTATTCTACCAATGTAAAAAAGTCGCCGTCACCAGTGACAATTACGGCCTTGTCGTAATTGGGCATTTCTTTCATGGTCCATAAGACCATATCGGCATCAACGTTTCCCTTCACCGGTTTTTTCTCAACTGCTTCGGCTTTATCAGCCTTTTCTGCTTCAGGCAATTTAGGTCGGTTCATATCGACGGTCGGCTTTAAGACCACACCATAGCCCAGTCCGTATAAGAACTCATACATTTCCATCATCTCTGGCACATAGCCAATAAAAAGATAGGCTCGCGTCACGCCGTATTTATCTTTTAAGAACTTGCGGAATTTGCGCCAGTCCATCTTCCAGCCAAATTTTTGGGTACTGACATTCAGGTTCTGGCTGTCAATGAAGGCGTAAATCCGCTGTCTCCGCTTCTTTAGCATGCTTTAAGTATATTCTATCTATAAGATGTTTAGCATTATTATGCCGGCGACGGCAATGACCGCTCCGGCTCTTTTTATGATTGTTAGTCTTTCTTTGTCTATGACAGCACTTAGAAACGAAGCCACGAGTGGCGAAGCAGAAGCCACGACTGACGGTATTATTACGCTGCCGACTCTATTGGAGCCTGAATAAAACCCGAATGAGCCACTCGTTACTGACACTCCAGTAATTAGACCCTGCTTGTTGTTCACTGCCCGCTTTAACTTGGCCTTAAACTTCAGCCGGTTTGTAAATAGAATGATGAGTATGGCTGCTAGTCCCATCGAAATATTCACAAAGCCAAGAATGACTTGCCAAGGCTCCTTACCTATAACAATATTTTGAACAAAGTTACCTGTTCCCCACAAAAGTGCAGCTAGTAGTGCAAAAACAGCGGCCCGATGTTGAACGCGCAAAGGGATGTTCCTATGCCTCTTTTCGATTGCTAGCAGGATGACTCCGGCTACGATAATCATCATCGCCAAATACTGCCAACCGGTGAAATTTATGGTTAAAAAAAGTACCGACAAACCGATGGTTATCAAAGGAAAAATGCTAGCCAACGGAACCACCACGCCGACTTCACCAATAGAAAGAGCTTTGATGAACGACACGTAAGCCCCTGTAAAGATGAGCCCGGCCAGTGTAATTATGAGACCGTGCGCCAAGCTGGGCATAGGCTGGCCTGTTAAAAACATAATAGCTAACATAATGAAAAGTCCTGGCAGCTGAATGGCCAAGTTAATTTCGAACGCACTGTAATTCTTCCGACTGTTCCTGGCTGCTAACCAGTCGCTGGTGCCCCACATCACCATGGCCAACAAACCGCCGAACGTGGCAATCAGCGTATCACTCATGCGTTAATTATAAATCTTTCAAACGAGCAATAACTAGCTCCGGGTCGTTCAAAGGATGGACACGAATTCCAAGCCGACTACCGGTGCCGCGGTAAGGCATCCAATTGGCTATGGCGGCCACGCTCAACGCTCCCACGAAATCACAAAGTTCTATTTCTTCCAAAC
>MGCV01000034.1:0-3662 GCA_001790575.1 Candidatus Saccharibacteria bacterium RIFCSPHIGHO2_12_FULL_47_17
CGCGCATCAGAATGAGGTGGAAGCGGAGAGAGGAGGAGGTGTCAAAATTGAGGAACTGTCGACTGGCCGTTTTGCCCCGTATCAAGACTATATGTCAGGAAGTTACCAACACATCGGCACGGATTTAGATGTGTCTCCTGGTACCATGATTCGTTCCTCGGTGAAGGGTACAGTAGTGTATGCGAATTCACCACCTTCAATGACTTACGGCACAATGGCCGTTACCATCAGAGTTGATCTGGATGAAGCAGTGTCCCTACCCTTACGTTACGGAGGTGAAACTAAGACAAACGTAGTCTATCTGACATACGGGCACATGCGGCCATCGAGGAGTCAACAACCGTTTAGTGTTCCCTCAAAACGATTTGTGGAGGGATTATCAGATCCTGACTTCTCTTTAGTGATAGGCCAACCAGTTCAGATCGGCCAAACCCTAGGCTTTATTGAAGGGTTTGGGCCGTCCGAAGTACCGGATGGGAAAATGCATCTGTATTACTTCGGAGAAGGTACCGACCCACACCTGCACCTCACCGGCACCACTTCTAGTGCAGCTGGTGATTACTTTGCAGGTAGAGCATTACCAGGTGATTTTGGTATCTATCTGGATGTGTTGAAAGCTTTACCGTTAATTAAAAAACACATGAAGTAGCATGTGTTTAGTCGTTCTTTTGTTCTAACGCCGATCACTTTCCGTGATCGGTTTTTTCTTACTCAATAAATCGCAATGTGCTAACCATTGTTTGTGCTATGCGGGAGTTTCGGGGGTAGCTGATATTAATAAATGATCCATTCTTTGTTTCAAAGAAAAGATAGACGATCTCAGCACCTGCCATATTATCTTTGTTAACATACGTGTTTTCACATTCGCTGTAGGAGTCTTTTGTCACAAAGCCGTAGCCTGAGTTGTTTCCAATCTTAATTGGCAATGTTTCACTACGTCGGGCAGAAATATCGGGATTCGTTACATGCCCTAATACTGATAACTCAATTCTTTCCTGAAAAGATAGCCTTTTCATTAAAACCATCTTTTGCTCATATGTATATCCGGGATAAGCTATTGCATTAAGACCACATAGATATTCATCTTCTCCTCCCGCAATCACCATAGCGCTTGGATTCATTCCCTCTTCTAATCCGATTATCATGCCGTGGGCTTGCTCATCGTATGTGAATAGATTCGCCTCGTCCGTCACCACATGATGTCCTTCCTCCCACAAGTTTCTGAAAGTTATCCCATATCTCGTGTTAGTGTAGCTGCCCCACCCATTCGCGTCGGTGGCAGAAAGCAACGAGCCTTCCGGTATCGCCGGTGGTTTGATACTTGGATCCACTTTAGCTACCGGTTGTATTTTGCGTGTCGGTTCTTCTACAAATGGATCCTGCCCCTGCTTATCTGCCCATACAACCGCCACGCCAAACAATACTACCACCATCACCGCTATATATATGTATGCTTGGACCTTATTCATAACCGTTCAATATATGTTAAATATACACGAAAAACAAGTGGCCGTTCTAGCGCATTAAAAGTATTACCGAACTTAGCTACCGTGCCTATCTGCTAACCACGATAATTATTAGCTAAATTGCCTCTTTTGTTGCTATAATCATCGCATAAATACCCTTACTTATATGAAGGAAGGCGTGAATTAAATACATTGTCATGTGGCCACTTACTAATAATCAACCAATCCAACGCATACCCTTCCCGTTGCCTGTTTGCCCACCGTCCGGCACGGACGTCAAACAAATGAAACAGTTTACCCAGTCTCTCTATAAAGACTTCTGGAATTTCTCCGTTGACGAGGCCAGCCGGCTGCTCGAACAAAAAGAGCCAAGTTATTGGCAAAACCAGGGTGAGCGCTTGGCCTTAATACTATTTCACCAAGCTGCCGAACGGGTTCCTGCGTATAAAGATTTCCTAAATAAGAATCATATCAAACACATAAAAATAAAAACGATACAGGACTTTCAAAATGTCCCAACCGTTGATAAGAAAAACTATCTTGAGAAATACCCCTTAGAAGCACTTTATTTTGAAGGAACACTTTTTGAAGCGCAAATGGTGTCTGTCAGTTCAGGCTCTTCCGGTGAGCCTTTCCTTTGGCCACGTGGCGGGTTACTTGAGATGGAAACAACATACATTCAAGAAATGTATCTCAAGAAATTTTTTGAAATAGATACATTGTCAACCCTTTATATAGACAGCTTCGCTATGGGCATGTATATAGCGGGCCCCATCATTCTCAATAGTGCTTTACGAATCTCCCAAAAAGGATATCCGATGATGGTGATTACTCCGGGACTATCTATGAATGACATCATGCGCGTCTTACCAAAGATTGGTAATAAATTTGATCAAATCATTATTGGCGGCTACCCACCTTTTGTAAAAGATATTATCGAAGAGGGTAGACAGCGTGGCTTGTTTTGGAAGCAACTTAAACCTCGATTGATTCTCGCTGGCGAAGGATTCAGCGAAGAGTGGAGAGATAGGGTTTCAGAACTAGCGGGAATAGATGATTCCTATAATAAAATTATTAATATCTATGGCACAGCTGACGCCTCCATTGTCGGACACGAAACACCAGAGTCAATAATTCTCCGCCGTTTCATAAATAGTCAACCTGATATACAAAAAAAAGTCTTCAATAGTCACTACCAGAATCGTCTTCCGACTCTCGTCCAATACTTCCCAACCCAGAAATATTTTGAAGTAGTTGACCAAGAATTACATTTTACAGCAACTTCCGGTATCCCCTTAATCAGGTACAATATTCACGACAATGGCGGCATCCTTCCCTACGATCAAATTACCCAACTATGTGACAAAGAAGGATTTGACATAGACCAAACCATGAAGAACAAACCAACTCCTTGTCCGTCCTGGAAGCTTCCTTTTGTTTATCTGTACGGTCGCAGTGATTTCACTGCCGTAGTTTATGGCGCCAACATTTATCCCGAAAATATAAAAAATGCCTTGGAGTGCAAAGAAGTAATAAACTCTGTCACGGGACGATTTACCATGTCTACCGAATATAACAAAAGACAAGATACATACCTTTTGATACATGTTGAACTAGCTGACGGCATAGCCAATACCAAGTCTTTGGAAGATAAAATAGAAAATGTGATTACTGATACCCTCCTGCGGCTGAATGATGAGTACCGATCATCATATCAGGCAAAAGAAAAATTAATGCGCCCCACTATACAGCTTCACGACAAGAAAGACCAACAATTCTTTAATCGCGACCAGCGTAAACAGAAATGGACTAATAAAAAGTAGTCTGGTTTTTCCTTCTAAAAATACTCCTCAATGTCTCTTGCTATACCGATCTTAATTATCACAGTCATTGCCAATATCAGCATTGCTTCGTTCGCTTATACTCGCAATCCTCGTAGCGCTACACATCGTTTATTCGCTGCCCTTACTTTTGTTCTAGCGGCCTGGAGTATAGCAACTTACATATCAACTACGGTGGATCATCAAGAAACAGCTATTTGGCTAGTTCGTTTTGTTATGTTCTTTTCAGTCCCCGTCGGTATTCTGTTTTTGCTGCTAATGCACACCTATCCTAGAGCTTCACTTTCTATTTCACACCCTAAACTAATATTGATAGTGACTGCAATGGTATTAACAATGATAATTTCCTTATCAC
>MGCV01000034.1:3683-5374 GCA_001790575.1 Candidatus Saccharibacteria bacterium RIFCSPHIGHO2_12_FULL_47_17
CTTTACGGGATTTATTTATTAATCAAGAAATTCATTCAATCGCGCGGTTTACAAAGGGTGCAAAATGCATACCTTCTCACTGGTGTTGTGATCATGTTCACATTGATTATTAGTCTTAATTTTATCGCTCCGAACGTATTCAAAACTACAGCCTTTATTCCTTATGGCCCTCTTTTCACTCTGCCTTTCGTATTTCTGACAGCTTACACAATTGCCCGTTACCGTCTAATGGACATCCGCGCTGCAATTGCACGTAGCATATCATTATCCATATTAATTGGAGCAGTACTACTAATTTACGGTTTATTAGTAATCTTTGCCGTGCCATATATCACGGACTCCACAGGCGTTAGAGGGGAAATAGTAGCAGCAGTCACGGCGCTTATTTCGATACCGTTAGCCCGATATATCCAACGGGCACTTACACGTCTCACCGATCGCTTCCTCTTCCAAAACCAGATCGACTACCGTCGCGCTTTAGTGGAAGCCAGCAAGGAACTATCCACCACCATCAAAATCGAAGACGTCACCCGGACCGTGCTAAATATCATGGAGCAAACCATCCGCACCAAAAAAACCATCATTTTCCTCCAAGAAAACAAAGACCACAATTTTTCTCCTTACGCCAGCCGCGGCGCGCGTGCCGTCAAAGTTACCATCCCCAAAGAACACGTCTTAGTCCGGCACCTTAAACACACTTTCGGTCCGCTTGTTAAAGATGAACTGGCCTTAGAACGCGAACAGGAGCGAAGCGCCGCCCATGCCGCTGAGATCAAAATAGTTGAGCAGACTTTTGACTGGCTGGATATGGCTGTAGTCTTGCCATTGTATGTTAATAAGCTACTCACCGGTTTAATCGTCTTGGGAGATAAAAAATCCGGCACCCCTTATTTGCATGACGACCTTAATTTTCTCGCCGCCTTAGCTCCACAAGCCGCCACCGCTTTGGAAAACGCTCGCCTTTACCAAGAGTCGTTAGTGTTTGGCGAAAAACTCAAATTCGAAATTAAGCGCGCCACCCAAGAACTGGAAATTGCTAACGCTCAGCTGCGCGACCTGGACAAAGCCAAGAGCGAATTCTTAAGTATTGCCAGTCATCAGCTCTATACTCCGATGACCGCCCTGCGCGGATATCTCTCCATGTTGCAGGAAGGGGACTATGGGCAGACTTCTCCCAAGCAAAAACCGATTATTAAAATTCTGGAAATTAGTGCTAACCGTTTAATTAACTTAATCAAAAACCTGCTCGACGTCTCACGGATAGAAAGCGGCCGCCTGGAGCTAAACTTGGAATCCCTCGATTTCGGCTCGATGGTTAAAGAACTCGTGCAGGATCTTATGCCCAACGCCCTCAACAAAAAGGTCAAGCTGCAATATAACCAGCAGGACGAAACATTGCCCCATGTCGTCGCCGACCAGGAACGCGTCCGCCAGGTGATACTCAACATCGTCGACAATTCCATTAAATACACCGACAAAGGAAGAATCGACGTCCGCGTGCAACAAACCGACCATACCATCACGCTCACCGTCAACGACACCGGCCGCGGCATGACGGCCGATGAAATCACCAAACTCTTTACCAAATTCACCCGCGTCGGTGGCGCCTCCAAGTACCGCAAAGAGGGGACTGGCCTGGGGCTATACGTCGCCAAACAAATCATCCGCGAACATCACGGCGATATCGAAGT
>MGCV01000034.1:5459-5558 GCA_001790575.1 Candidatus Saccharibacteria bacterium RIFCSPHIGHO2_12_FULL_47_17
AAGCCTCGCCACCGGTGGGGAAGTAGGGGGAAATTTGGCTACAAACAAATACCTCTATTGAACAGATGCTCCGTATGTGATATACTGTTAGTAAGATAA
>MGCV01000034.1:5618-6683 GCA_001790575.1 Candidatus Saccharibacteria bacterium RIFCSPHIGHO2_12_FULL_47_17
TTTTAGCATTGATGATCTACGCGTTTTTTGGCAGGAAGACTCCTCTGATAATTTGAAATCGCAAGCGGCGTATTATGTGGAGAGAGGCAAGCTAATACGCTTGAGGCGGGGTGTTTATGCCTTAGATTCTTATAATGAGCTTGAGTTAGCCAATAAACTGATTGTACCCTCATACATATCACTGGAAACAGCTTTATTGAAACACAGCGTTATTTTTCAGCCGGCGCCAGCGATAACTTCGGCAGCTGGTTATGACAAAAAAATTATCGTTGATGAGCATATTTTTCGTTTTTATAAAATGGCTACAGATATCTTATTAAATACGCAGGGATTACAACGGGCAGGAGAAATATTAATAGCCGGTCCGGAACGAGCCATCGGCGATTGGTTATACCTAAACCGCCCGGCTGAATTTGTGAATTTACATGGTATTGACGAGCAAAAATTAAGGGAAATTGCGTCCATCTACGCTGACGATAAAGTTGAAAACCGAATATTAGATATAATTAACCGGATAAAAACATGAAGGATATCAATCGTCACCGTACCGTCTTATTGAATATTCTGAAGGATGTCTACCAACACCCGCGGCTGGCTGCGCAACTTGGTTTTAAGGGCGGTACCAGCTTGTATTTCATTTATGGTTTGCCGCGTTTTTCAATCGATTTGGATTTTAATCAATTGCCGGACGCCAGCTTTAATCCAGAAGACGTGTCAGAACTGCTTCTTCGACACTTAAAAATTATTGATTCTCATAACAAGAAAAGTACTTGGTTTTGGCTGGGTGATTATGGTGCCGGACAATGGAATTTAAAAATTGAGGTTTCTAAAAGAAAATACGACGACCAGTATGAGATCAAAGACATTTATGGTTTGTCGATTAATGTTATGACTCTATCAGATCAATTTGCCCACAAATTATCAGCCATTGCTGACCGGCCAACTATAGTCAACCGGGACTTGTTTGACGCCTGGTGGTTTTTTAAGCGGGGGATTAAAATTTCTGAAGATATTATTAAGCAGCGAACCAGGAAGGACGTGGGAGACTATCTACTGTATTTAGTG
>MGCV01000035.1 GCA_001790575.1 Candidatus Saccharibacteria bacterium RIFCSPHIGHO2_12_FULL_47_17
CGGGTGTGGCTAGCAGTCCAATTCTCTCAAAACCTGATGCCTTAATCTTCTCAGCAACAAGCTTTGGTATAGACAGAAAAGGTACTTTAGTCACCACCTGCAAATCGGCCAGTAAAATGTGGGCGGTATTACAAGCGATACCATTAACAATACAGCCTGCCTGTTCCAGCAGGATGGTACGTTCGATTAACATTTGTTTAGCTATTTCGATGTCTTTTTTGTCTGAGATGAAGTCCGGTACAGGCACATTCATCAGTACGATTTCCGGGTGGTAATCGCTATCCACCCTTGCGGGTGTGTAGCATTTCGTTCCTCCAATTAATAGTTCGTAAAGTCGCGCACTGGCCTGTGGTCCCATACCGCCTAAAATTCCTATGGCGGCCATAAGTTGTTACTCCTAGTTAAGTTAGTAATTTATAGTAAATTCAAAGAGATTTTTGTAACTAGGGCATTAAGCCCAATACGCGTGGTGCTGAGCAAACAAGGTTTGAATTGGTAAGAATTTGTTGCTCAAATTCATAAAATATACTCTAGCATAAGTAGTATAATTTGTCTACATGTCTTACATAACTGATGGATTTGATAAGAAGGTGGTGGAGCTTTTGAACGAGGGAGCGGTCGGCTTCATGCCGACTGATACTATTTATGGTCTGTCGTGTCGGGCGCTAAACGAAAAGGCAGTCGAGCGCCTGCACCAACTCAAAGGCCGTTCGCATAACAAACCACTAATTGTGTTAATTTCAGATCTTAAAATGCTTGCCCTGCCTAAAAACCTGAGCGGAGTAGTCGGTAATCAGATTACGGAGTATCAAGTTTTTGGGTCGGGGCTAGATGCCCTCGGGGTCCGTTATAACAAAGTTATAACATTGGTAGAGAAGTACTGGCCGGGACCATTGACAGTTATATTTGATGCGCCGCGCTCGCCAAAGTGGTTGCACCGCGGCACTAAAACACTGGCTGTCAGAATGCCAGCCGTAGCTGATTTACAGAATCTTATAAAACAGGTCGGGCCGCTGGTGAGTACCAGCGCTAATGCTGAAGGCGAGCGACCGGCCCAGTCGGTCGAACAAGCCCGTAAATATTTTGGCGAACAACTCGACTTCTACATCGATGTCGGCAAAGTAAAAACCCAGCCTTCAACTATTGCCCGAGTCGAAAAGAGTAAACTAAAGCTTGTTCGCCAAGGCGCCATAAAGATCTAACATAGGAATGATAGCCAATGTCTTGACCTCATCTATCAGCGTACTAGTATACTAGTACGCTGATAGGAAGACTTTATTAGCTTGCCTAGATGAATTCTGTCATTCTTAAGAAGAAAATAAGCATTAGCTCCCGCTAAAGGCTCATGCTAGAATTATGTTCAGGAATATCAGACAAATATTAAGACAACAAAATGGAAACAGCTCAATTAAATCGTCCGTTACCTCGTCCTACGCAAGATACTCAAAGCGCTGCGTCGGCACCAACCACTTCTTTAGCACCTGAAATTGTAGAGGATCTGCCGGTAAAAATCCCCGCTGGCGGTCAGACCACACGCTTTAGCAATACAAACCCATTCCAACCGCCGTCAAACTTCGATTCATCTTTCAGTAGATCACAACCGGAGACTCATGAAACCGTACCTAAATCTCAATTACAAAAACAAACAAGCCGCCAACCGCAAGCTAACACGTCTCACAAGCCGATTACTGAGACGGTTTTGGTAGTAACATTGAGCCTGATTTTGATTGTGGCAACATTTATTTTCCTAGGCTAAAAATAAACATGCACAATTTTGACATATGTACCTTTTGTGCATATTTAAGCTAGATTTATTTTGGTTGGAATTGCTGGCGTAGCCATTCATCTAGGCTGCCACCACCACCGGCTGTCAGGCAGAGGACAAGGTTTTTATCGTCAAGCTGTTTTTGAATCGATTGTTTTAGCTTGTTATCCAGTTGGGTTGTTTCAGCATGCCGTCTTGACTTATCGCTTAACATGTTAAGTAAATCAGCCGGCGCAAGTAATTTGAGGTTTTGGTCTTCGCGGGCTAGATAACTTGGCACAATGTATAAATGTTTAACATCATCAAAAAGATTTTTCAGTTCCTCCTTTATAAAATGCTGCCTTAGGTTATGCAACCCTTCGTACACGACAACTACATTATTGCCACCAGCTTCGTGGGCCATTTGTAAAGCTCCGCGAATTTTGCCGGGCGTGTGAGCATAGTCGCTATATAAACCGGGCGCTATTTCTTCAAAGCGCCGTGATAAGCCCGGAAAGTCGTTAAGAAGTTTAGCCAGTTTTTCAGCCGGTTCATTTAATATTGGCAACAAGCTATTGGCCGTTAGCCAGGCGTTTTGCCGATTAACTTGCCCGGTCAGTTTTATTTGATTTATTCTTGGATCGTCATCGTCTAGGACCATTTGATGGTCGGTTGGTTTGTGGTCTAGGCGTTTGACGTCGCTTTGCCACAATGCGGCATGTTCACTTTGATCAATAAACTGGCGGAAGGCTTGATAGTATTCATCGCGCGAGGGGTAAATATCCGGATGATCCCAGTCAATGCCGGTTATTAAACTCATGTAAGGGTGGAAGGATAGAAAATTACGGTCAAACTCATCGGCCTCCAAGATAAAATATTGGCTTTTCGGATCATAAGCACCCATATCGCCAAAGCTGACCTTGGCGCCGACCGAGTAGCTAATTGGCACACCAAGTTGTTTGAACAGCCAGACGGCCATGGCCGTGGTTGTAGTTTTACCGTGTGTGCCGGCAATGGTGATGAGCTTTAAGCCTTTGTCGGAAATTATTTTATTGGTTAACTCATCTCGTTTACTGGTCTTTATGCTATTTTCTTTTGCAAAAACTAGTTCCGGGTGATTCGGATCTTCCATTGGCACAGCCGAAGTGTAAACCAGCCAATCAATCGGTATGGCTTTGTGAACTGCCGCAATCTGCTCGGCAGTCTGGCCAACGTGGATACGCTCAACGTCATGAGCCTTAAGATAATCAATGTACTGACTGGGTTGTTTGTCCGAACCGCTAACCTCGTAACCGGCTTGTTTGGCAATTAACGCCAGCGGCCCCATGGCTGTTCCACCAATGCCCGAGAAGTAAATATGCATATATAAATAGGGTATAGGGTTTAGGGGCTAGGGTCTAGATACCGGCATCTGCCAACTCACCGTAATATGCATTTTTGGTACATATGTCGTAATTTTGTATATTCGTTTCATCGTTGTTTTGACGGCTAAGCTTTAGCGTGACAAGATGATAATAGCTCATAGCCGTTAGCGCATAGCTCATACCATGATGAAGGATCAACTAAAAAATTTCTGGCGGGTTCCATATCCGGTTTTTGCGGTTTTGTTGGTAATCGGTTTGGCAGTATCAACAATGGCTTTGAGAGCCAATAATCAGCATATGATCCAGCTGCGCTCGGTAGCCTATGAAGCCGATAAGGCTGGCAGTGGCGTCGAGGAAGCGCTTGATAACTTACGCGGCTACGTTTACGCCCACATGAATACCAACTTAGCTAGTGGCGGCAATGCCATCAAACCGCCAATCCAATTGCAATACACTTACGAGCGATTAAAAGCAGCCGAGGACGCTAAAGCCCAAGCCGCCAACTCCAAGATATATACCGACGCCCAAGAATACTGCCAAGCCAAAATACCAGCCAGTGTTTCTGGCAGCGCTCGGGTGCCGTGTGTTTCTGAATACGTCACTAGTCACGGCGTTCAAGTTAAGGAAGTACCGGCCGGGCTATACCAGTTTGATTTTTTGAGCCCGGCCTGGAGTCCTGATTTGGCCGGTTGGGGTCTGGTCTTCACGATTTTGATGTTTGCTTTGGCGGTAGCAAGTTTTATCAAGCAACGGCTTGTCGCAACATAAAAAAACCGTAGTGGCTTTGGCGGCCACTACAGTTTTTGGTCCGGCTTTTTATTGATTAGTATTGGTATTTTGCGGACTGGTTGTGTTTTGGTTTTGAGTACCTTGGTCTGTGGTATTAGTTTGGCTGGCGTTGGGATTCTTGTAGTATTCATTAATCTTGGTGACTACTTGGCTAGAATCTTTTAAGTTCTCCCAAAAGGTAACTTGATCGCGGTTGATGATCATTTCGTCTTCTGGTGAGTGCAGTTCGGTTGTACCAAGCTTACGCAGGGTATAGTTGGTGCTCTGAGTCTGAGTACCGGTGGAGGCATTATTCTCAATGTAGAAGACGTTCGTCAGGTCAACATACTTATTATTTAGACCCTGAATTTTGCCAAAATAGACCTGACCGTTATTCAAAAAAACGGCCTGATACTGTTTGTCGTTGATCTTCTTCGACTCACTGCCAACTCCGCCACTGAAGCCTAAATAGAGAGCGACAGCCGCCAGTAGCAGAGCACTACCGACGATGACGGTAAATAGTTCGATTCGCATTAATCTGCCCATAAAACCACCACGCCGGCTGGGGCCTGGCGCACCGGCTGGGGCATGAGTATTAGTTCGTCCGCGGGACATAAATTCCATAATGATTAACCACCTTCGTTTAAATTTTACTCATCAATAATAGCGCATATGCTATAGCCTGTTCAACCCAGAATGTCTCCGGACTCGGCATTCTCTGCGGTTGTTGTCGTAAATACCTATTGGAGTTGGCTCTTATCGAATGAATAATTAATCTACCATTTACCTCTGTTAAATGATTTCAGGAGACTTGGTCTTGACAATACTAGCTTTGCTAAACTGTTCCACTGGGGTTGACAAGAGAAAACTTATCAGAGTATGTTAGGTGTACATTACTAATCTAAAGGAGAGAGGGAACTATAATGGCTTATAAGCATACAAACAGCAAAGGTGTTACATACTACTTGAATTCAAAGGCTGTCACACTTCGTGGTGGCAAAACCCAAACAATCTATTACTTTTCAAAGGACGAGCGCAAGGACACCGGCAGTGATCTGCCGGGCACCATGAGCGTCAATGAGAATCCTCGCAACGGATTCCTAACCCTAAAGCGAAAATAAGTCCAAAACCAAAAGCCGACAAAGAGCCCACCTAACGGGCTCTTTTTCTTTTGAGCTTAAATCTTGGCACATTGCGTTGTCGACTGCCTGCGATGCTCGCTCACAGTATGTTAAATACAGCTCGCTCACTTCTCGTTGTCTCCTAGCGCTGCACTCAAGCTTTCACCTCAAAAATTTTATGCGTATCGAAACGCCCACTTTTTTGGAATGATACGAGCGGCCATTTATACTAAGAGCCAGATGGTAAATCGATGGCTCAACCGCGCCAACGGACGCATTTCTTTAACCAGCGCTGCTGTCCTGCTTGTGTCTGCCACTTTGGTTGGCCAGCTGCTTGGCTTTTTGCGAACTCAGATTATTAATGCCAACTTCAATCTGCCGGGAAGTATTCAGACTGATGCCTATTTTGCGGCCTTTAAAATTCCGGATTTTTTCTTCTACACTATTGCCGCCGGCGCTCTAGGCGTAGCCTTCATGCCCTTTTTAGCCGACAAGCTGGCGGCTGGTGATAGGCGTTCGGTCTGGCAGCTAACTTCTGGCCTACTCAACCTAATGGGCATCATTATGAGCGTCATAGCTCTTGTTATTCTAGTTTTCACCGAGCCGTTGATTCGTCTGGTGGTCGGCAACAACCTTGACGCCCAGCAGATGCAAGATGCCGTTTTGATCATGCGCATCGTAGCGCTTAACCCGCTGCTGTTCACTATTTCTGGCATTCTGACCAGCGTTCAGCAAACCTTTGGCCGTTTCTTCTTCTACGCCATGGCGCCGATTCTTTATAACGGCTGCATTATCGCCAGCGTCTATGTATTTAAGGATAGTCTCGGGGTTGTCGGGCTAGGCTATGGCGCTGTAGCTGGAGCGTTACTGCAGTTGCTGTTTGTACTGCTGGGGTTGGTCGGTATGCGCTTCCGTTACATTCCGACCTTTAATTTCCGCAGTCCGGACTTTCGGCGGATGTTGAAAAACCTGCCGCCGCGCTCGCTTGATCAAGGCATTGACTCGATTAACTCAATCGTTGAAACCAACCGGGCTAGTACTTTGGGGCGTGGCTACATAACGTTTTATGAAAATGCCTACATGCTGCACCTGGTGCCGATAATGCTAATCGGCACGGCTATTTCTACGGCCGCTTTTCCGCGTCTCAATCAGCGGTTAGCCCAAGGCCGGCCGGACCTTTTCCGGCGTGATTTTTTGAAGGTGCTTAGGGCCATGATTTGGTTAATCCTACCCATCGGGGTACTGGCTTTCTTTGCCCGGTCGTATTTTGCGCGTTTAATCTTTAAAAACATCGCCCCGGAAATTGCCATCATCTTTGGCTTTTTGGTAGGAGCCATAATCTTTCGGACGCTTTACGCTATCATCTCACGCTACTTTTATTCGCACAAAGATACTCGGACTCCGCTATATGTCTCGATTTTTGCTATTTCTTTAAACATCTTTTTGGCCTTTACCCTAGTCCAAGCCTACGGCGGTGCCCAAAATCCTCAAGAAGCCATAGTCGGTCTGGCGTTGGCTCAATCGATCGTTGCTGCCGTGGAGGTCTTAATTTTGATGATAATCATGGTCTGGCGCGATCATTTCTTATTCACCAAAGATTTTTGGAGCGGGGTAGTCCGGACAGTTTCGGTTACCGGCTTCACCATGTTGACTACCTATATATTGGTTACGCTGATACCGCTGGAAGTTGACGACAAGGGTTTCATAACATTGAGCACTAAACTGTCTGCCATTATCGTACCGACACTGTTTGTGCATTTTGCCACATCAGCATTGTTTGGACTCGAAGAAGTACAGCCGGTTATACGCAAGTTAAAACAGCTAGCCCTCAAACCCATCCGCCTCCAGTGAGAGCTTCGCGCCGCAATAACCTGCCGTCGGGCGAAGCCCGCCGCGCCGTTATTGCTTCTGGCGCATCACTGTGTCGAGAATTCCGGTGCTCGCTCAATGTATTACAATACACCTCGCTGCGTTCCTCATTCTCTCCTTATGCTGCATCCAGACGCGAAGCTCTCTCTTGAATGCGGCAACTATCTCTTTTACCTCTGTTATAATCTGTAAGACATGGTCTTAAGAAAAATGAGTGACGTTTGTGTGCCAGTACATGGCAAGGCGATGGCGAGCAGCTCCAGCGAGCTGTATGGAGCAATACAGTGAGCAAGTCGCGCAGCCAATCAACACAGCCAGGTGCTGCAAGCGCCGGCCACAAGGCCGGCTTTGCTGGGCTTGTGGCCGGCGCGGCACAAGCGTCAATCCGGAACTTTTGTATTATTGCGCATATAGACCATGGCAAGTCGACACTGGCCGATCGATTACTGGAGCTAACTGGCACTGTTGAAAAGCGCCAGCTGCGTGAGCAGATGCTAGATCGTATGGATTTGGAGCGCGAGCGTGGCATTACCATCAAGCTGGCGCCAGTTCGGATGAAACATAAAGACTATGAATTAAACTTGATTGATACGCCTGGACATGTTGATTTTTCCTATGAGGTCAGCCGTTCACTAGCGGCCGTGGAGGGAGCGATTTTAGTTGTTGACGCCAGCCAAGGCATTCAGGCCCAAACACTGTCTAATATTTATCTGGCTCTAGCGGCCGACCTAACCATTATTCCGGTGCTTAACAAAATCGATCTGCCGGCCGCCGACGTGGAGCGGGTTTCCGAAGATGTAGTCAAACTACTGGGCTGCAAGAAGGAAGATATCCTACTGATTAGCGCCAAAACGGGACAGGGCGTTGAAAAAGTTTTAGAGCGGGTGATTGCCGATGTGCCGCCGCCGTCAGGCGAAACTGACTCAACCACCCGGGCGTTGATATTCGATAGTTACTATGATGATTACCGCGGGGTTATTCTCTACACCCGGGTAATCGATGGCGCTATCAATAAAGATGACACCATTAAAATGCTGGGCTCTAAGGCTGAAGGCCTAGCGCTTGAGGTAGGCAGTTTGACACCGGATATGAAATCTACCAAATCACTCAACAGCGGCGAAATTGGCTACATTGTCACTAACCTTAAAAGCACCCTCGCCGGCCGGGTCGGCGACACCATCACTTTGGCTAATCAACCGTCGGACAAACCACTGTCTGGATACAAAGAAATTCATCCATTCGTTTACGCCGGCTTCTTCCCCACTAGTAACCAAGATTACCAAACTCTCAAGGAAGCTGTTGATAAGCTTTCTTTAAGTGATTCGTCATTGCAATTCTCACCAGAGAACTCGCCGGTGTTGGGCTTTGGGCTGCGCCTAGGTTTTCTGGGGCTGCTGCACATGGATATCGTCCGCGAGCGGTTGCAGCGCGAATACAACCTTGATCTGATAGTCACTAACCCTTCCACCGATTATCATGTGAAGTTAACCAATGGCGAGTCACTAGACATAAAATCAGCTGCCGAGTTGCCAGAACTTAGCAGCGTGGCCGAAATTCATGAACCTTGGATTAGGGGTGAAGTTGTAACACCAACCGAATACGTCGGTGTCGTCTTACAACTGATTATTGGTGCTCGGGGTGAACAGAAAAAACTTGATTACGTTGACGCCAAATTGGCCGTCATCGACTTTGAGGCACCACTAGCCAATCTGATAACCGATTTTTATGATCAACTTAAAAGTGTTACTTCTGGTTACGGCTCATTCGGCTACGGACTGGCCGATTATCGGCTAGGCGATTTAGTGCGAGTTGATTTTTACGTGGGCGGCGAGAAAGTTGATGCCTTAAGTGTTATCGTCCATCGGACCGAAGCCGAGCGGGTTGGACGCTCGGCTGTTGAAAAACTTAAAAAAGTTATTCCCCGACAGCAGTTCAAAGTTAGCCTGCAAGCGGCCGTTGGTGGTAAGTTCATCGCCCGCGGAGATATTTCGGCTTATCGCAAGGATGTCACCACCGGGCTTTATGGCGGTGACGTAACGCGTAAGAAAAAAGTCTTGGCCAAGCAAAAGAAGGGCAAACAGCGAATGAAGAAATTTGGGAAAGTAGAAATACCTTCTGAAGCTTTTTCTGTTTTATTAAGACGAGATTAGATACCGCCGACCCGTCCTCCGTAGTTTTAACGAAGGAGGAAGCCTTCGCCGTAATGTTGAAGCGGGATTAAGTCGTATAATTAAGCTATGACAATACCGGTTGATCCAAAGAGAGTAGTTGAGGCACCAAAGCCGGTCGTCGATAGACTGACCGCCAGGCGAGATAGCGCCTTTCATCGTTTTCCGATGTTTTTTACACTATTGGCCGGTTTTGGCTTAGTGGCCACCTTTTACGGTTTTGAAAGGCTGATAGACAAAGTTGACTTACTATCACGTAACCCCTTTATTTTGCTGACGGTTGGCATCCTGACCCTGATCCTGACCGGTACTCTTTACAAGAAGCTTTAATGGAAGATGATTATTTGCGGTCGCTAGTTGAGAATTATCGGCCTAACGACGCAACCCTGAAAACCATCTCCCAGCTCAAACTGGTGGCCACGGTTGCTCCAAGTTCCTCAGGCAAAACATCTATCATGCAAGCGGCGGCCAAAGCCTCAGTCGATATTCACATGGTGCTGGGTGAGACCACAAGAGCGCCGCGCCTAACTGAAAAACCGGGGATTGATTATTTGTTTCGCAGTTACGAAGAGGTCTTAGCTGAACTCAAACGTGGTGATCTGGTGGACGTGATTATTGGTCCGAGTGGTGGTCTGTACTGTACCCGGCCAGCGAACTATTTAGCCTCGGCGACTAATGTCATGGCCTTAGTGGCGGCCGCCATCCCAACCTTTCGAAGCTTACCTTTTAAGTACTTCAAAGCAGTTTTTATTGTGCCGGCTCAATTTAAACTTTGGCAAAGCTGGCTAAACAGACAAGCTGAGGTTGGCGGTTGGACCAAGCAGGACTGGCGCGGCCGGCTGGCAGAAGCTAGGCAGTCATACGAAATAGCCCTGGCAGATAGCCAAATGCTATTTATCTTGAATGATGTAGTGGACAAAGCCACAGATCGACTTTTGCAAGTAGTGCAAGGCGAGCCCCCGGCTGACCACGCCGAGGCCAAAAATCAGGCCAGTTTTAACTATCAGCGGCTTTTACAACTGACAGACCTTTACCCGCCAAAAATTTCCTCTGAAAATTTAGGCGGGTGAAATAGAATAGTTAGTATGGCTGGCTTAAGCCTTTATGACGATTTCCAAAAAGTTTTGTCTGGCTATAAAATCTCTGATCGAGCCAAGCAAGCATTAACAGATCTAAAACTGGTAATTATGGTGGCGCCAACTTCTACCGGTCGCAACACAATTATCGACAAGCTGCTGGAGAAGGGAAATTATTACTTTATTGTTTCTGATACTACTCGGCCGCCTCAGATCCGTGACGGCAAGCTAGAAGCCAACGGCGTCCAGTATTTTTTTAGAGATGAAGAAGAAATGCTGGCCGACCTTCAAGCCGGTGAGTTTTTAGAGGCGGCTCTAATACACGACCAGCAAGTTTCGGGTATCAGTATCCGCGAGCTGGAGAAGGCTAAATCTCGCGACAAAATCGCAATAACTGATGTAGAAATTGTCGGGGCTGACAATGTGATGCGTGCCAAGCCTGATACCTTAGCCATATTTGTTGTCCCGCCTAGCTTTGAGGAGTGGCAAAACCGTATTCGTTCCCGTGGACACATGAGCGAACAGGAATTCCGTAACCGGTTGCAAAGTGCCGATAAAGAACTGGTTGCGGCGCTAAAGCACAACTACTATCAGTTTGTTGTAGCCGGCGATCTTGAGGAGACGGTTGCAACCATTGACGCTATAGCCAAAGGACAACCAAATGAAGCTGAAAACCAACAAGGTCGCGAACTCGTCAAACAAATTCACGAACATCTGCAACAAAAAATAGCCCAGTAGGTAACTAGCACTCTTGACAGGGAACTGCTAACTTCGGTAAACTAGCACTCAGTAGTACGGAGTGCTAGTTTATGAGCCCAAGACAAGAGAAAATATTGGCGGCGATTGTTGAACAATACGCCGAAGTAGCGGCGCCGGTCGGCAGCCATCTGTTGGCTAGGGCTTTTGGAGTTTCAAGCGCCACTATTCGCTCCGAAATGGCCGAGCTGGAGAAACAGGGTTACGTTATGCATCCTCATACCAGTGCTGGTCGGATTCCAACCGATAAGGGCTACCGCTTTTATGTTAATCAACTGCCTAAATCTGGCGCCATCAAGAAACCAAAGGATAGAGTGGAGCGGGCTCTAGCGGCTCGCGTAAGCGGCGGCGGCCTGCCAGAACAGACTATTCGGAACACCGTCGATACTTTGGTGGAGCTAACTCATAACTTGGGATTAGCAACAATTGGCGAACAACTTTACATGAGTGGGCTATCTAATCTGCTTGGCCAGCCCGAGTTTATGCATCCGGGCCAAGTCCAGCAAGTTGCGAGGTTGCTGGATAATCTAGAACCTTGGCTTTATGAGGCAGCGCCAAACGAACCACTTTCAGTTTATATTGGTCGCGAAAACCCGATTGGTCGAGCCGCCGGCTGCTCGCTGATCATTAGCCGTTTCCGCAGCCCATTTTCTGACCGCAGTTACATCGGCGTACTCGGTCCGACGCGTCAAAGTTATCGAGAGGTAATGGGCTTGGTTGGTCGAGCCGGCAAAGCCCTGGAGAATACACTTTATGTCTAGACATCAGAAGACAGAAGACAGAAGACGGAAGACAGAAGAGTTGCAGCAGAAAATTGCCGAGTTAACAGAGGCCTTGCAGCGCGAACGAGCTGATTCAATTAACCTGCGCCGTCGGACCGACGAAGAGCGTTCGCAACTGGCTAATTTCTACAAAGCGATGGTGGTGCGCGAGTTTTTGCCGGTTATTGACGATCTGGAGCGAGCCCTTAACCATATTCCCAAAGATCTGGCCAGCCACAATTACATAAAAGGTATTCAAGTTCTGGCTAAAAAATTCGAGAACCTTTTGGCTGGACTGGGCGTAGAACGCATTAAGACAGCTGACCAACATTTTGACCCACATTTACACGAGGCAGTTCATATGGAAGACGGTGATGGCAAGCACGAGATTATTAGCGAAGAACTCCAAGCCGGTTACAAACTTGGCGATGAAGTCATCCGCCACGCCACGGTTAAAGTTAAAAGGGAGAAATAATATGTCAGAACTAGATCCACCCGATCAAGAATTAGTAGACCAAGGAATCATTCCAGAATATCCGCGCGGACTAACAGCTGAAGAGTTTACAATTGCCGCTAGAGGTTTACGCCGTACCACTCCCACCGGGCGGAGGGCAGCTGGTGGAACACCCATCACAGTAGAGGGCGAAGAAGTAGCAGAAATGATGGAGCTTAATAGACTAAGAGTTGAAAGAGAAAGGGGGAAATAATATGGCAAAAATTATCGGAATCGATTTAGGTACCACTAACTCGGCAATGGCGGCCATGCAAGCTGGCAAAGCCGAGATTATCCCAAGTTCAGAGGGCGGGCGCGTCACACCCAGTGTGGTAGCGGTCAACAAAGCCGGTGAACGTTTGGTCGGCCAAGTGGCCCGCCGCCAGATGGTCACAAACCCTAAAAACACTATTTATGAAGTCAAGCGTTTAATGGGTCGGCGCTGGGAAGACGAAGAAATCCAGCGTGATCTCAAGCTGATGGGCTATGAGATGGTTAAGGCTGACAATCACGTCAAGGTCAAACTGGCCGACAAAGAATATAGCCCCGAGGAAATTTCGGCTATGATTCTGGCTAAGCTTAAAGCCGATGCCGAGAAATTCTTGGGCGAACCAGTGACCGAAGCCGTCATCACCACGCCGGCCTACTTCAACGACGCCCAGCGTCAGGCCACCAAAGACGCCGGTAAAATTGCCGGCCTGGAAGTTAAGCGCATCATCAACGAACCGACTGCCGCCTCATTGGCTTACGGTCTGGATAAAGCCAAGAAAAATGACGAGAAAATTGCCGTCTTTGATCTTGGCGGTGGTACCTTTGATGTCTCCATTTTGGAACTCGGTGAAGGTGTTTTTGAGGTCAAAAGCACCAACGGCGACACCCATCTGGGTGGTGCCGACTTTGATCGGGTAATTGTTAACTACCTGGCCGAAGAATTTAAAAAAGAGAGCGGTATTGACGTATCGGACGACAAAGCCGCCATGCAGCGGCTGCGCGATGAAGCCGAAAAGGCTAAAATCGAACTTTCGACAACTACAGAATATGACATTAACTTGCCGTTCCTAACAGCCGATGCCGAAGGGCCAAAGCATTTTGAGCATAAAATGACCCGTGCCAAGCTGGAAAGTTTGGTGGCCGATCTGATCGAAAAGACCGTTAAACCTTGCGAGCAAGCTTTGAAAGACGCCAAACTCAAGGCCGCCGACATTGATGCCATAGTGCTAGTCGGTGGTATGACCCGTATGCCGGCCGTCCATAAAAAAGTCAAAGAGATCTTTGGTAAAGAGCCGATGAAAGGTGTTAATCCCGATGAAGTTGTAGCTGTTGGTGCGGCTATTCAGGCCGGTGTGTTGCAGGGCGAGGTTAAAGATGTACTGCTGCTTGATGTGACGCCTTTGAGCCTGGGCATTGAAACGCTGGGCGGCGTCTCAACCAAATTGATTACCCGCAATACCACCATTCCTACCAGCAAAAGCGAAGTCTTCTCCACGGCGGCCGATAACCAAAACAGCGTGGAGATTCACGTTTTGCAAGGGGAGCGCGAGATGTCGTCTGACAACAAAAGCTTGGGCCGATTTATCTTAGACGGCATTCCGCCGGCGCCGCGCGGCGTGCCGCAAATCGAAGTCACCTTTAACATCGATGCCAACGGCATTTTAAATGTGACTGCCAAGGACAAAGGTACCGGCAAAGAGCAGAGCATCACTATCAAGGAAAGCGGCAGTCTTAGTAAAGACGAGGTTGAGAAAATGGCCAAAGAGGCCGAGGCTCACGCCGATGAGGATAAAAAGAAGCGCGAAATGGTCGAGATTAGAAACCAGCTGGAGAACGCCATTTACCAAGCCGAGAAAATGAAGACCGAATATAAAGACAAACTTAGCGAGGAAGATGCCAAAAACCTGCAAGCGGCAATCGATGATGCTAAAAGCCACGCCGAAGCAACTGACAAAGAGGAGCTGGAAAAAACTGCCAAAGACTTGTCTGAGCGCATCATGCCGATTGGGGCCAAAATGTACGAATCGGCCCAGAAAACAGAGGACGGAGGACAGAAGACGGACGAAGGCAAAGAGGATAAGAAGAAATCTGGCAAGAAAGATACCCGTTCGACAGGCTCAGGGTCTTCGAAGGATGAGCCGGTTGAGGGCGAAGTCGTCGACGACAAGAAGGAGGAATAATGTCGGGTGCTGAAAGTCCAGGCGAGCCACCAATCGTTGAAGATCCGAGTGTGAGCT
>MGCV01000036.1:0-769 GCA_001790575.1 Candidatus Saccharibacteria bacterium RIFCSPHIGHO2_12_FULL_47_17
CCAAGGATGAGCCGGTTTTGTTTATTTTAGTCCAGTCGATGGCTGCCGCCGAGTTTATATCGGCGTTAACAATGGAGTCGTTAACTATCTCGGCTGAATCGATAGTCTGACCAATCAATGAGACGTTGGCACTTAAGGCGCTATCGGCTACTTTGCCAGCGGTAGAGATGGTTAGCAACTTTGAGTCGGCAATGGAGCCGGCTAGATCGGCATTGGTGACAGAACCGGCTAGATTAAGTTTGGCATAAGCAATAGCCGCCGTACTGTTGATGTCGGCATTGGTAATCGTGCCGTCAAATATTTCAGAAGAGTCTACGTTGCTACCAAGTAATGAAACATTACCGCTCAACCTGGCATCAGCAACTGTACCAGAAGTTAGATTAGAGGCATTAAGGTTGGATAGATCAACCGTAGTGCCTGCTCCGCCAGTGGTAGCGGTGGTTGTAGAAGCTGGGGTACAACCGCTGGCCGTACATACAGTAATTGTATTGATAGTCAGGCCGCTAGAAGATAGTGAGGTATTACCTCCGGACACGAATAGACCACCGGAAGCCTGTATATCACCAGCTACTTGCAAGTCGGCGTCTCCCGTAGGTGCTGCGCCAATACCTAGCTTACCTTTGATAGTAGTATCGAAATTTAAGTTTATCTGGCTATCTTTAGCGGAGATAAGCCCTTCATCGGTGGTTGATGATTGACTGCCAAGAGATGAATCAACTTGCTGATCAGCCCGCAGTAACATAAAGCCACCACCGAGGGCTATTAATAA
>MGCV01000036.1:789-9993 GCA_001790575.1 Candidatus Saccharibacteria bacterium RIFCSPHIGHO2_12_FULL_47_17
TTAATAATGTAAGAAAGGCCAAACTGAATCGGAACGGGTGGGATATCAACTTATGCGCAATGCTTGCCCGTTTTGGTATGCCTGGCAGTGATGCTATCGGCGCAGCTTGTTGCGGTTCTGTTGTAGGCTCCAGCGAAACAGGGTTGGCTGACGTGGCAAAAATAGATTCTGATGGAGTGGTTGCGGCGGTACTGGCCTGTGGTGTTAGTTCGGTCGTAATTGGTTTTGGCTCGAAAATCTTAGCTTCGCTAAAATTATCCGGCAGATGTTCGGCCGGCAATGTCGGCGCCGGTGGTCTCTCCAGTCGGTAATCGGATTGCGGAGTGTCAAATTTTGGTGTGGAGTTTGGCATTTTTTATCCTATGGCGCCTTCCCCTGGACAAGATAATCGAATTGAAGCTCTTCAGCCGCTGCGGCGGATAGGTGAATGGTAAAGTCGTTTTTAGTTTTTGTTACCCAGTATCTAATCGCTCCAGGATTATTAGTCGGAGTTACTGCTAAGCTCGGTGCACTTTCATAAGGCTGTATAAATGTATATGTAGCCGTATTTTGTCCTACAGGCACGATCAGCTCGCCATTAGTATCGGTGTTACCGATGATATGGCCGGCCAGAGTTAGGTTGCCCTCAATGGTGGCATCGCCAGAAACTACTAAGTCTACTGCGGTTAGTTGGCCGGAGACTACCAGGCTGTCGACAGCGGGGTTTCCACCCTGTAAGTCAGTGCCACTACCGCGAGTAAGGTTGACAAAGACTAGGATTTGACCGGTTCCGCTGCCATTAAAGCTCTCTAAGGCAATGCCGACAACCTGGTCTGATGCGCTCGCTTTCATGCCCACTCCGGCGACAGATGATAAGGTAATGCGGTCACCAATGTTGATAGAGCCGCCCTCACCGCTGACTTTTACCGGAACACGACCAGTCAAGGCTACGGCTACCTGGCGTTCATCGGCAAATTGGGCGCCATTAAAGCCACCTAAGTGAACAGCCGGGTTGGCAGAGATGACACCGAGCAAAATGTCGGAGTCCGAATTCGCCCGTTTGACGAATACTCCTTGGGTTTCATCAAGGGCTACAATTTCGGCTGGCGTCAATGTAAGGTCTTTGGTTGGATAATCTTCAGCGACATCGTACAGGGTCATGGAAGTGGAAGAGGAATAGACTACGCCTTCGGAGTTGTTGTCAGTATTACAATTAGCATCCGTCCCCACGCATAAGCCGCCGCCCGAGACTTGAAGTCTTGCTTCAGGTCCGGTGGTGCCGATACCAACGTTGCCAGCGCCGGTAATACGCATCACTTCACTTAATGCCCCGCCAGTGGAGCGGGTTTCTAAAGTAATTGCTGAAGCTTCTGAATTGGCGGTGGCGGTAGTTAGCAGACTGGAAATACGGCCAGTATTTACTGCGCTACCGCTAGTATTCTCAGCTTGGAAAAGGATGCCGGAACCAATACCCAGAGTGGCGGCGCTAACTTGGCCGTAAGTGTTTCCGCTACCGGAGTTGTAAAGGTCAGTTTTTTCTTGGCTAGAAAGGACTTTTTTCCAGAATCCTGCTTCATCAATCCGGCCATTAAAGTAGCCCCCCGTATGCAAAACAGGGTAGGTGCCAATCGTAAATTCATAAGCTGTATTGTTGGCGCCGGTAGTCCACGCCGCAGAATCTGCAGTGCCATTGTTTACCGAAATATTTATTGTATTGGCGGTAGCATCGTGCCAAGCAACTACAAAATACCAGGTTCCAGTTGATATAGCTCCAAAGTTGTTGGCGGTTACGCTACCCGAGCCGCCAGAAGCTGATATCGAAAGCATGAATCTACTCGCACCGTTATCATACTGAAGAATATATTCATAGGTGTTACCGGCATTTGGGTCGCCCTTGCCCATGATAACGCCGTATGTGTTGGAATCTAAATAAACCCAGGCGGCCATAGAAAAGTCTATGTCTCCGGCGCTTAGGTCAGATTTATCCGTAGTGCTCAAATACTCACTATTGGCCGAGGTGAACTGCCCGGCATTACTGACTTTACCTGTAGCAGAAGTAACGGTATTATTATCAGTCAAATCATAGCCGTTAACAGAATCGGCCCGAGTCCCTGATGTTTCGTCCAGTTTCCAGTAGCCTTTAAGGTTGGTGGCCAGTGAATTGTCGGTGTCAGGATTAAAGTAAACGGCGTCGTTTGCCCCTGCGGCTGTCCCTGTTGTAGTGTGGGCTAGAGTAAGTATATTAGTGATACTACTGTTAGTGGAATCATTTGTAGCTACCTGCAGTTTAGTCGAGGCGAGAGAGGTATTTAGATAGCGGATTATGACGATGCCGGAACCGCCTGTTCCACCCGCAACACTAGTTCCACCGCCAGCTCCACCATCACCGCGATTTGTCGATCCGGAGTCACCATTTGTCGGCGTACTGGCGACTCCATCACCCCCTACGGCGTAAGTGACACTAGAACCTGATATTGAATTGGCCCTGCCCGTTCCGCCGGTTCCCAATCCACCGCCAGCATTATTCCCCACCGCTCCAGCTCCACCACCGCCGGCTCCAGCATTGTTGCTTGAATTTCCTCCCGCAAATCCGTAACCCTTCCCACCACCAGAGTCACCTTGCGTAGCCGAACCGCCTATTCCACCAACGTTTGATCCGGCGCCACCGCCTGACCCACCGTTCCCGCCGTTGGTGCCTCCAGCAGAGTATTGTGCTCCGTAGCCTCCGCCAAGAGCAGTTATGGTATCAAATACAGAATTATTACCCGGGGAACCATTTGCCCCACCAGCTCCACCCCCGACGCCTCCACTCCCAACAGTTACAGTGTACGCTTGGAGTGTCACACTATGCGCCCAGTCTTCAACCATCCCACCCGCACCGCCACCGCCAGAATAATAATGGCCACCACCACCTCCACCGCCAGCGACTACAAGAGCTTCGACACTCCCTGAACCACCAGTAACGGTGAATGTACCCGACGATGTAAAAGTATGGATGGTATAGTTACCGCTTGTCGTTATAGTGCCGCCGGTAGCTGTTATTGGGGTTGATGATAGGGCGAGCGTCCCTATACTGACACTCGAATTCAAGGTATCGGCAGTAAACAGACTTGTACCAGCAGAGTTCTGGATTTGGAAAGCGGCCGTGGAGTCACTCTGGTTCTTGAAGGTAGTTGGTGAACCAATATTGCCGTTTAGGTATTGAGTGCCTTCTTTGTACGGAGTGGCTGCGGCAGCGGCTTCAAGTTTAACGGCATCTAAGTAGAAAGTGTGGGCAGCGGCGTCGGTTTGTTTAAAGTAGACATAGGGTGAGCCGGAAGTTGTGCCGGTAGTAAAGGTACAAGTAAATCGTGTCCAGCCGCCAGTGACTAGGGTTTGGGCGGTTAGGCAGGAAGTGTCGGTGCTACCGTCATCGGCCCTACCCATCTGGAAGGTGGCCATGGCGGCACTGCCGGAGTCTAACCGGGCAAAGCCGGTAAGGCTGTATTGGGTGGTACTGGCTAGAGCATAGGCATATTTAGCGCCATCGTTAGCCGCTGCAGTAGTTACAGCCTTTAATTGGCCCAGGCCGAGATATGGTGTGGGGCTAGAAGTAGTACGGGAAATAGTGGAACTGCCTCTAGCTGTCCAGCCAGTGGTATCGACTTCCAAGCTACCATTGGTGATGAGGTTGGCAGTGTCGGTAGTGGTGTCTACCTGAGTTAAGTTGATACCAGCGGCATTTTGGACCTGGAAGGCTGTGGCTGAGTCTGCGGCATTTTGGAATAAGCCAGTACCGGTGAATTTATTGTTGCCTGTAAAGGTTTGAGGACCAGTGCCGTTAAGCAAGGCAACGTTACTGCTTAGGGCCGTGTCTGCCACTTTGCCGGCGGTGGCGATGGTCAAGAGTTTGGAGTCAGCGATAGAGCCGGCTAAATCGCCGTTAGCCACCGAATTAGTCAGATTAAGTTTGGAGTAGGCTATGGCCGCTCCAACTGCTATGTCGGCGTTAACAATGCTAGTGCCTAGATTTAACTTCGAATAAGCAATAGCTGCGGCTGAGTTAACATCAGCGTTAACTATTGAATCATTAACAATTTCTGCAGAGTCGATGGTCTGGCCAAGCAGTGAGACGTTGGCTGAAAGTCTGGCGTCGGCTACTGTACCGGAAACCAGGTTTGAGGCATTTAGGCTGGTCAGAGCTGAACCGTTGAGGGCTGGTAAAAGACCACCGGCATCAAGTTGAACCAACTGGCTGGCGCCGTTAAAAGTGTTGCCCTGAATAGTGACGCTAGCAGCGAGACGGGCATTATCTACTGTACCCGAGGCTAGGTTTGAGGCATTTAGGCTGGTTAGATTAGCGCCGGATAGGACTGGTAGAATGCCACCGGCGGTTAGTTGAACAAGTTGCGATGCACCATTAAAGGTGTTGCCTTGGATGGTGACATTTGTAGATAATCGTGCATCAGCTAAAGTCCCGGAAGACAGATCGCCTGCACTTTTGGTAGCCAAGTCAGCTAAGCTGGAGCCGGTCTTACTTATCTTTGTCCAATCAATGGCGGCGGCGGCGTTAATGTCAGTATTAGTAATCGAATCATTAGTAATTTCCGCGCTCTCAATGGTCTGGCCTAGCAGTGAGACGTTGGCAGATAGTCTGGCATCCGCAACAGTCCCTGAAGCAAGGTTTGAGGCGTTTAGAGTTGTTAGAGCGGAACCGTTGAGGGCTGGCAGCAGACCTCCGGCATCTAACTGAACCAGTTGGCTGGCGCCATTAAAGGTGTTGCCCTGAATGGTAACGTTGGCGCTTAATCTGGCATCAGCCACGGTACCGGAAGATATATTGGATCCATTAAGGCTAGTGAGGTTAGCACCGGATAGCACTGGCAAAATACCCCCGGCAGTCAGTTGAACTAGTTGCGATGCGCCATTAAAGGTGTTGCCTTGGAGGGTGACATTGGCGCTTAGTCTGGCATCAGCTATTGTGCCGCTTGCTAAATTGGAAGCATTCAGATCAGTCAAGTTAGCACCACTTAGAACTGGCAGTATGCCTCCAGCGGTTAATTGAACTAGCTGTGAAGCACCGTTGAAACTATTACCCTGCAAAGTAACATTACTGGAAAGTCTGGCATCAGCCAGAGTGCCAGAGGACAAGTCGCCTGCACTTCTAGTAGTCAGATCGGCTAAAGATGAGCCGGTTTTGCTGATCTTGGTCCAGTCTATGGCAGCAGTTACATTGATATCGGCGTTAACGATTGAGTCATTGGTAATTTCAGTACTATCAATACTACTCCCGAGGACTGAAACATTAGCAGAAAGCCTGGCGTCGGCTACAGTACCGCCAGCTAAGTTAGAGGCATTAAGGTTGGTCAGAGCCGAAGCGTTTAATGCAGGTAGCAAACCACCAGCATCGAGCCGCACTAATTGGTTTGCCCCATTAAAAGTGTTGCCTTGGAGGGTGACATTGGCACTCAATCTGGCATCAGCTATTGTGCCGCTTGCTAAATTGGAAGCATTCAGATTGGTTAAGGCTGAACCGTTAAGGGCTGGCAGCAGACCTCCGGCATCTAACTGAACCAGTTGGCTGGCGCCATTAAAGGTGTTGCCCTGAATGGTAACATTTGCGCTTAGTCTAGCATCGCTCAAGGTTCCGGAAGACAAATCACCAGCCGAACGAGTTGTTAGCTCGGCTAGACTTGAGCCGGTTTTGTTTATTTTTGTCCAATCAATGGCCGCGGCCGCGTTAATGTCGGCGTTAATAATTGAGTCATTAGTTACCTCAGCTGAATCGATGCTTGGACCAAGCAGTGAAACGTTGGCGCTTAAGGCGCTATCAGCTACTTTGCCAGCGGTAGAAATGGTCAGTAGTTTAGAGTCGGCAATGGAACCGGCCAGGTCGGCGTTGGTAACGCTACCTGCCAGATTAAGTTTGGCATAAGCAATGGCCGCCGCACTGTTGATGTCGGCATTGGTAATTGTACCGTCAAATATTTCAGAAGAGTCTACGGTGCTACCTAGCAGCGAAACATTACCACTCAACCTGGCATCAGCAACTGTACCAGAAGTTAGATTAGAGGCATTGAGGTTGGATAGATCAACTGCCGTGACAGCGCCTGTAGTTGTGGTAGCGGTTGATGTACAGCCGGCGGTTGTACAAACTTTAACCGAGTTAATGGTTAGGCCGGTGTTGTCTAGGCTGGTTTGACCATTACTGGCTAAAACGGTGGAGCTGGCTTGAATCGAGCCATTTACCTCAAGTAAATTGCCCGCAGTGGTTGATGCGCCGGTTAGTTGACCTAAGACGCTTAGGAGTTTGCCTTCAGCAAGCTCGGTATCAAGGTTAAGGACAATTTTGCTGTCTTGAGTCTGAATTGAATCACCGGAAGAGGTGGAGACTGAACTTAGGTTAGCGTCTGATGGTTGGTTGCCAAGGCTATTGACCACTAAAATTCCACCGCCGACCAATGCTAAAACAGATAGAAAAACAGCACTAAGTCTGAATGGTTTGGCGATTAAATTATGGAACAAGCCTCCTTTAGGTTGAATATCGATTGGCGGTAACGGGTTTGCTGGCGCAAAAGATGGCACCGGCTGTTGTGGAGTTACCGATTGAGGAGTTGATGATGAAGCATAAATTGTAGCGCCAGGGGCGGTAGTACTGGCCAAGGTGCTGTCCGAAAATTCCAAGCTGTCTGCGGTTTGATCTTGCGGTATTGGTGTCTGTTCAACCATCGAAGCCATGGCTCGGCTGGCCATCATAGAGTGCCGATAGTCTGGCAGTCGAGACGATTCTGCTGGACGATTTTGTACCGGTGTGTGTAGATCTTGACTTGTCATTTTTTGTTTTTGTTTTTGCGAACCGTTTTTATTGGCCGATAATCACTCCTCCGTTATATCCCGCATCGCCCACGCCGGCACCGGTCGTAAAGGTGAAGATGCTTGAGGCCGAACTAAATGTATTAGTGCCGCCAGGATCGATGGCATAAGCTCGCCACCAGTACTGAGTATTGGCGGTTAGCTCCGGTGTCTGATATTCGTGTGCAGCCAGCTGCCCAGAAGCGTAGGCCGTCCCGGTTTGCAGGCTCTGTCCCAGCCAGCCGGTTTGGGAGCTGGTTTGGTCGATAGTCCGCACAATACTCGAACAGTTGGAAACTGAACACACTTCTATTTTGTACTTGAGGTAGTCGGTGTCGGCGTCAGAAGAACTCAATCTAAATTGAGGTGCTTTGACTGTACCGGTTTGGGTATCCAGTGGCTGTGTTAGCGTTGGGGCGGCCGGCGAAGTGTTTGCCAGCGTGGTGAACAGCCGCGTTGATGATGCCGAGCTGTAGGCATTAGAACCGCCGGGGTCAATGGCGTCTACCTTCCAGCAATACTGGGTGTTGTAGCTCAAAGTGCCCTGATAAGTATAGGTGGCCAAGGTCGAGTTGCTGATATCAGGAGCTCCTACGTAAGCCGTGAAGTTTTCCCTATCCTGCCCGCTCCAACCGGTTTGTGAGCTGGCTTGAGCGAATGGACTAGCGCCAATTGGCGTTGAACAGTCACTGGCATATAGATATAGACGATATTGGAGATAGTCGCTATCGGCATCAGAGGTTCTGAAGGTAAAGGCCGGTGTGCGGGAAACCCCCGTCGCGCCTGATGATGGAGCTGTAAGTGTCGGTGCCGCCGGCGTTTGGGTATAGCTAACAGTTATATCGGTAATCGTGCTGGCGTCGTTGCAAGCATCATCGTTCATGGCGATCTTAACGAAAACGTAGCGCTTTGAGGTTGCATTGATGGAATAAGCAGTGCCCGGATACGCCGGACTTTGGGTAGTCGCCGACCCAAAGACTCCACTTGACGGCGCAGTAGCGTAACTTAAACTGACCCCGCAAGCCGACGAGCCATTGAATGTTAGGTTGTTGACTAGGCTTACACTTGAGCCCAGGTCGATTATTTTTTCGTATGTCGCCTTTTTTGACGGCAAGTTCAAGAAAGCGTACTGAGTGTCATTACAATACTGGTTCGTGCCAGAATTCTTGCAGTTGGTATCTGATGCCAACTCAAAACCGCCAGTCATATAGATATAGCTTCCGTAGACTGCTATCTTCGGTCCGAGCCTAGCAATCGATATATAATTGGTGCTTGGGTAAAACACCCCTGTACCGCCGTCAGGTCTTAGCTGGGCGTGCTGGATATCATTACAATAAATGTTATTACCGCCGTTTTTGCAGTTCGTAGACGAAGCGGCTATTTGGCCAGATACCACATAAATCACGCCGTTAGAAATCGTAACTGTATGGTCATAACGTGGAAACTGAATGTAATTCGGGTTAAGGGACCATGTGCTGGTACTGCCATCGGTATTCAATTTGGTGTATTGGACATCGTTACAGTAGTTATTGGTACCGCCGTCCTTGCAGTTGGTGTCACTATTCCACTGATAGCCACCAACTAAATAAAGGTAGCTGCCGTAGGATGCAGCGCCGTGCCAGCCGCGAGGCACCGAAAAATAGTTTGGACTAGTCGTGAAACTACCCAGGGTCCCGTTAGCATTTATTTGGGCGTATTGGATATCGTTGCAATAGTTGGTGGCTATTGGGAGATTTTTGCAAGTCGATGTAGTGTCTGCTGTGGATTTTTGACCACCGATTATATATAGGTAGCCGTTGTTAGCAGCAACGGCGGCTAGAGCACTACGCGGATATGTGAAATAGCTGGTATTGGAAAATGTACCGAGAGTGCCATTGGCGTTTATTTGGGCGTACTGGACATCGTTACACTTATCAGATGTGCCGCTATTTTTGCAGGCCGTATCAGAATTGGCTTGCTGACCGCCGATTACATATAGGTAGCCATTGTAAGCCACGGCCGCAAACAGCGCCCGTGGCACTGAAAAGTAGCTGGTAGTCGCCCAGGTACCGATTGTCCCGTTGGCATTAATCGGCGCGTAGTATACGTCATTGCAGTAATTCGACGTGCCTGAGTTTTTACAGGCGTTGTCATTATTCACCTGGTAGCCACCGATGACGTAAAGATAGCCATTATAGGCGACGCTGGTGTGGCGGTAGCGTGGAGTTGTGAAGTAGTTTGAATTAGTCGTCCAGCCAGATACTAAGGGATAGGAAGTGTTATAAAGTTGACTGGGGCTACCGAGATTGAATTTGAAATAGTTAGTGTCGTTGCAGTATTGGTTTGTGCCGGAGTTTTTGCAGTTGGTATCGGAATCTGACTGGTAACCGCCGGTAGCGTAGAGATAGCCATTAT
>MGCV01000036.1:10034-12821 GCA_001790575.1 Candidatus Saccharibacteria bacterium RIFCSPHIGHO2_12_FULL_47_17
TCTCCAGTTCCCGAAACTGAGTCCTGGGTCCGGTAAGTGGTTGTCCAAACGCCGACGTTACCATTCGGCGTTATGACCGTAAATTGGATATCTTGGCAGTAAGTCCGTGCTCCATAGCTGCTGTTTTTGCATTGGGTGTCGTTGGTTACCTGATAGCCGGCAGTAACATATAAGTAGCCGCCGTAGGCGAACGTGGTATGGGCATAGCGACGGGTGTAAATATAGTTGCTGCTGGTGGTAAAGCTACCAACGCTGCCGTCAGCCGCTATAGCCGCGTATTGGACATCATTACAGTAGTTGTCGGTGCCGGAGTTTTTACAGTTAGTATCGGAATTGGCCTGATAGCCGGCTGTCAAGTAAAGGTAACCATTGTAGGCCGCCGCCCCAAGGTTCTGGCGTGGGTAGGCAAAATAGTTCGCGTTGGTCGTAAATGTACCGACAGAACCGTCGGCGTTGATAGGTGCGTATTGTGTGTCATTGCAATAATTATTGCTTTGGCCATTGTTCTTACAATTGGTGTCAGCTGTGGCCTTGCTTCCGCCAATTACATAGAGAAAGCCATTATAGACTACCGTGGCGTGATTAGTTCGTGCATACAAGAAATTAGGCGATGGATTGGTAGTCCATGACCCAATGCTGCCATCGGCATTTATCACCGCCCGCTGGATATCATTACAGCGGGTGCTTGAGCCGGCGTCTTTGCAGGTGGTAGTGGCGTTGGCCTGTTGACCACCGACGACATAGAGGTATCCATTGTAAGCAAAAGAGCTGTGGCCGGACCGAGGTACGGCAAAATAGTTGGAGCTTGTAGCCCAAACACCAATGCTACCGTCGGAATTAATCGGCGCATATTGGGTATCATTGCAAAGATTGGTGCTCTCCCCTGTATCTTTACAGTTGCTGTCAGCGTTAAGCTGGTAGCCGCCCACCACGTACAAGAAGCCCTTGTAGGCGACTGTTTGGTGGGCGTAGCGTGGGAAGTTGAAGTAATAACCTGAAGTTGTAATCGGGCTGACACTGCCGACGCCTTGACCGCGACTGATCTGGCCAGGCACTGAATAATTTACACCCCCATCATCTTTACCTGAACCAAAATCAGATGTCGAAGTGACTACCACTGTGGATGGGTCAATGCTAAGAGGGTATTTTTTAGCCATCATATTTTTGGCACTCAGTGTCAAAACATCGCCATTTAATGAATAGCTGACATCGGCGTAGTTAACCTGCTGGTTGCCACTTTCGACGATATAGGGTTTTGGCAAGCTATAGACTAGGTAACTTTTATTTTCTGAGTTCCGAGCTTTCTCAACCAGCTCTCGGCTTTTATCGTCAGCAATTTGCAGGTTGCCATAAAGGTAGGGACTGGCCGAGAAAATGCCAACGCTACCATCCGCCATTAGCTTGGCTGTGAGTTTAGAGCCAAGCTCCAGCCGCCAAGAAAAACTGAAACTGTCCTCGCCTGCCTCGCTCAGCAAGATGTCTTCCTTGATACCGTTTTTCTTTAACGTGATAACATGTGAAACTTTGGGATTTTGGCCATAAGTCATATGGCCGTCGGCATATTCGCCTGTCGCTAAGGACGTCAGTGGCACGGCTTTAAAAGGCAGTTCACCCTTGGCGTCAGCAAAAGTCGTACCTTCTTGGGCTTTTTTCGGCAATTCCACCTGGTAAGGAAACTGGCCGGTGCTGTCTTGCTGGCCGTCAACGGTCAGTTTGGACTGTAAAGATTTATCTTCACTGCTATTATAGGCAACTTTGTCCGGGCCGATGCTAACTCTGGACTGATCGATCGAAGCCGCTGATATTAAAGCGAAGGCCTTAGTTTTGGCTGTTTGTGCCTGCCGGTACTGCTGGACAGTTAGCCCAATTGAGCCTATGCTCAAGCCGAAAATCAAAGCAAACAACAAGATTTTTTTGAATCTGTTTGTCTTGGTTCGGACTGGCGCTTTGAATTGCATCATTTTTATTTACTTACCTTCAGATTATTGAAGAAGGCTTCCCAGTCGGCTTGGCCCCATGACTGTCCGTTCAATAATTGAGCGGTCACCAGCGTGCCATCAGATTCTAGTATAGCGCTTTGGCTTACTTTCGATAAGTCATTATCGTTATAAAAATTGGTAATGGCCACCTGGCCTAATTTGGAACTAATTAAGCCGTAGCTCTTGCCTTGGCTCAGCAATTGGCTAGCACCTTGGACAGCTTTTCCCAGATCAAAATTAGCCGGCGTTGGTTGCTGCGACAACGATATGGTCTGGCTACCGTTTGTAACCTTGAATAATAAGGTATCGGCTTCATCTAAGTAGTCGTAGCTGTTCTTATCAATTTTGTATTGGCCCTTGGCTGGATAAATAACCTCGAAATTGATGCTATTTTTTATATCCCCTGGTAAGGCCAACCCGGTGCGAGACATTATCCAAAAGGCTGCCAAAATTGCCCCTAGCAATACTACTAATGTGCTGAAAAGTCTAAAACGACTACTGTTTACCATGATATGACTACTACCCTTCCCGGCGCGCCACTGCCACCATTGGCGTTATAGCCGCCTCCGCCACCGCCACCTCCGGGGAAGCCGCCGTTGCAGCCCTGCTGGCCATAACCACCACCACCGCCGCCATCGCCGCCCATGTATAGACGTGAGGCACCAATAGAACAGGGTTGTCCAAGTCCACTGCTGGTATCATAGCTGCCGCCGGAGCCGCCGCCGCCGGTACAAATGCCTCCCCCAGCCCGGCCGCCGCCGGCTGATCCGGTATAGTTATTGCCGCCGACAGTGCCGCCGCCGCCGCC
>MGCV01000036.1:12836-34783 GCA_001790575.1 Candidatus Saccharibacteria bacterium RIFCSPHIGHO2_12_FULL_47_17
CGCTTCATTAGCACCGCCGCCGCCGGCCGCATAACCACTGTCATTGCCGTAATAACCGCCGCCGCCGCCAAAAGCCGACAACCAGTTGCCAAACCCAGAACGTCCTCCGGCAGTGCCATGGTTACCACTACCAATACCGCCAGTGCCGCCGGCACCGACCACGATTGATTCGGCTGCACCTAGCTCAGAAGCTGTATAAATTCTTTCATTGTATGCACCGCCGCCGCCGCCGCCGCCACTCCAAGTGAGCCCCCCAGTATATCCCTGGCCGCCGCCGCCGCCGCCGCCGATGGCAATCACCCGCACAAAAGTAGCGTAGGCCGGCTTAGTCCAGGTGCCGTTGCCGTTAAAAGCCTGGATATCGTAACCGGCAATCATATTGTGCCAGGAGCCCCCTTGACAACCTCGGAAGGCACTAATGGCTGAATTGTAGTAAATCGCACCGTTGACACAAGTCGGGTCGCCAACCGTGTTTTTATCGCTTAAGACCAGCAACGCCGGAGTAGAACTGGCGGTTTTTAGCTTGAACTGGGTGTTGGTGGTATCAACCGTAACAACAGCGTCGCCCACAGCATTCTGGACTCTGAACGCGGTTGTAGAATCTGTCCAAGTCCTAAAATTACCGGTACCATTAACTGTTAAACTTTTGCCGTTCGAATATGTTACATTATCAGCCACACTGACCCCATTGCCGTTACCGGAAATTGTCAGCTGGCCGCTGCCGCCGCTTTGCAGCGTCAGCGCGCCGGCACCGGTATAACTGGCGCCGCTGGCCAATGTCACCGTACCGGTGGTGTCCACTTTGAACTTGGAGCCGCTGCCGCCAGTCTGGGCCAGTATCAGATTGCCCGTAGCCGAAGTATTATTTTGATTAATTGACAGCAGATCCGGCGCTACCGAACCGCTGGTGAAGTTTGATAGGTCCTCAATCCGCAGCAGTGCCCCCGTTAAGGGATTAGCTCCGCCGCTAAGCTGGCGGGTCATTGTTATGTCATTTAAGGAATAGCTGCCACTTGGCGTGCCACTATGCTGGAATGAAACTAGATTGGTTGCCGTACTAGTTAAGAATTTTATCGGCCCAGCACTACCAATCCGAGTAGCACCATTGGATGCTGTCAGCACTGCCTGGCTATTGGCCGAATCATAGTAGATATCAACGTAGGCTTGGGTTGCCGCACCATCGTAAATCTTCAGGTGGGCATTGGTTGAATCAAGCACCATCACATTGAAACTAGAGGCGTTTTGCAGCTGCAAAGCTGTGGTTGAGCCTCCTTTTAGAAACAGTATGGAGCTGGTATTACTGCCATTATCCAGCTTCATCACGCCCGAAGCTACACCCGAGCTGGTATTAGTAAAGGTATAAAGATAATTACCGGCCGTGATGGCGGCCGATGAACTTTCTTGAACATTTCGGCCAAGATAATTACCGCCGGTGGCCGGCGCGTAACCGGAACAAACACTACCAGTCGTACAAACGGTGCCATTCTCGGCCGGGATTGTTACCGTGTAGGCAGTGGCGCCCGGGTTAGCCGGCGTCAAAGCCACGCTGCCGGTCTGGCCGGAGTAATTAAATTGCGCAGCTCCGGTTACACCACTGGCGCCGGAATTTCCAAGTATAACTTTGCCGTTGGTGGTGTCGGCCGACAGCACGCTTTTGCTGGCAGAGTTCTGCACTTTGAAGGCGGTAGCTGAATCGAGCCGGACCGTTTGGTCGGCCGTAAAGGTATTAGCGCCGGTGGTCAGAACTACGTTGCTCGACAGTCTGGCGTCGGATAGTGTGCCGGAGCTTAGGTCAGCTGCCGAGCGGGTCGTCAGATCGGCCAGGCTGGAGCCAGTCTTGCTTATTTTGCTCCAATCAATGGCTGCGGCAGCGTTGATATCGGCATTAACAATGCTAGTGCCTAGATTTAATTTTGAATAAGCTATTGCGGCGGCGGAGTTAATATCGGCATTAACAATTGAGTCGTTGGTAATTTCAGTACTATCAATGCTGCTACCAAGCAAGGAGACATTAGCACTTAAACGGGCGTCGGCCAGAGTGCCGGAACTTATATTATCGGCGTTGAGGGAGGTTAGGTTGGCTCCACTGCCTTGTAGACCGGCGATTGTTACGGTGCCGGCTGTCGTATCAACCAGAACCAAATTTGTGCCTAAAGAGTTTTGGATACGGAAGGCCGTGGTCGAATCAGCGGCATTCTGGAATAGGGCTGTGCCACTGAACTTGTTATTACCAGTGAACGTCTGTGGACCGCTGCCATTAAGAAGCGCTACATTAGCCGATAATCTGGCGTCAGCCAGAGTGCCGGAGCTTAGGTCGGCTGCCGAACGAGCAGTCAAATCAGCCAAGCTAGAGCCAGTTTTGCTTAGCTTAGTCCAATCAATGGCGGCGGCAGCGTTTACATCACTATTAGTAATAGTACCGTCGGTTATTTCGGCACTATCTATAGTGGAGCCAAGCAGTGAAACATTAGCGGATAGTCTAGCGTCTGCCAAAGTACCTGAAGACACATTGCTGGCATTAATACTGGTTAAACTGGCACCGCTTCCCTGAAGGCCGGAGATTGTTACTGTGCCAGCAGTTGTATCAACTAAAACCAAATTTGTACCTAAAGAATTTTGAATCCGCAAAGCGGTAGCTGAATCAGCAGTATTTTTGAACAACGGTGAACCAGTAAATGTTTGCGAACCGTTCACTAGAGCAACATTATTACTCAAGGCGCTGTCAGCAACCTTGCCAGCCGTAGAGATTGTATTAAGTTTTGTGTCCGCAATTGAGCCGGCTAGGTCGGCGTTAGTAACGCTACCTGCCAAATTAAGTTTTGAATAAGCGATTGCGGCGGTGTTAGAAACATCACTATTGGTAATATTGCCAGCCAGATTGAGTTTGGCATAATCAATTGCCGCAGTGTTAGAAATGTCGGCGTTGACTATTGTGCCAGCCAAGTTAAGTTTGGAGTAGGCAATGGCAGCGGCTGCAGCAATGTCAGAGTTAGCTAAAGTACCTGTCAGGTTGAGTTTGGAATAAGCGATTGCCGCAGCTGCAGCGATATCAGAATTGGCAATCGTACCTGCAAGGTTAAGTTTGGAGTAAGCTATGGCAGCTGTGGCACTAATATCGGCATTAGCAATCGAGCCGTCGGTTATCTCGCTGCTGTCAATAGCCGAGCCCAAAAGTGAAACGTTTGAGCTCAGACGAGCGTCAGCCAGCGTACCTGATGAAAGATTAGTGGCGTTGGTAAAGAAACTGGCGGCATTGCCCTGCAAGGTCGCCGCATTAACATTAGCCAGGCTGGCGCCGCTACCACTGAAACTACTGGCTGTGACGGCACCGCTAACATTTAGATTACCTGTTTCGGCTGAACCAGCGGTTGCCTGTAGCGATACACAATTACCTAGTGGGCAAGTGGCTTGAGTCGCCGGACCGGCTGGTCCAGTGGCACCCGTTGCGCCGGTATCGCCTTTGTCTCCTTTGGCACCGGCAGTTCCAGCGGTTCCAGCGGCTCCTGCTGTCCCCGTTCCGCCGGTAGTGGTTACCGTCGCCGTGGGGTTGGAGTTGGGAATACAGCCTGAAGTTGTACAGACCGTTACCTTATTAATAACTAGTCCGGTATTACTTAGGCTGGTGGCACCATCGGAAGTATAAATTGTGCCTGAAGCCTGAAGATCGCCGATTACTGCTAGTTTCTTATCTTCAGAGCCGGCAACCAGCTGCGAAGCAGTTAGACTTTTACCGGCCCCAACAACAGTGTCGTAATTAAGATTTAATGTACCGCTGGTATCAGGTAAAATGCCACTTGAGGTCTGGCTAGTCTGGGAGCTAACCGGCGATGATGGCTGCTCGGATTGATTAGACAGCTTACTTATTCCAAAAGCAGCACCGCCAACTACCAGTACTAATATTGCGAACACTCGAGCGATCAACATTGGTTGAAAACGACTTAGAAATCCGGATGCATTACTGTAGGGCGTTGTTCCGTATGAGCTACCATAGTCTTGAACTGGTTCGTTTGTTTCTTGCGCGGCTAAACTTTCTTCAGCTGTGACAGGAGTTACAACTGGATTAGCTGAGCTGGAATAGACAGCACCAGGTGTGTAGCTTGATCCTGTGGCCACATTGTCCGGATGGAAGTAAAAGCCGCTACTGCCCTGGGTAGCTTGCGACTGTTGGAACTGGGCTTGTGGCGAAGCAGCTTGGCTTTTGTTGGGGCTGGTACCGGTTACTGGCTGATTTTCGTTCATTTAACCAACTCCGCGGTAGTCGGCTGGCTGCGTCGAGGCATAGCCGAACTGAGCCCTGAACTTTGCAGGGAGAATTTAATCAGCTGCAGGCGCTTACGACAACGCGCTGAACAGGTTTTTGCGTCGCGCCGGGCCTGAAATCCACAGCCGCAAACAATACATTTCCTGATAGCCATTTTCTGCGCCCCGTACAAAATCCTGAATGAAGAAGAGGGAGAATATCTCTATTTCGTAATTTCAAGATTTTGTTTGGGGTGTTTTCCCCATTTTTCTTTTTATTTTTTTCCGCCGAAAATTCCAAGGAATTTTTTGCGGACAAAGGCTAGCTTTTGGTTTTGGCTAACTGTGAAAAATTATCAAGCATAAGCGTCTAACCGTCAAGCTGTTTAGCCGTGAATTTTCTAAATTTTCAAATGTGAATTTTGTTTGAATCAAAAAAAACAGGGGTAAAGTCCCCTGCCTCATTTTTAAACCTGTGCCTTTCCTGTGGAAAACTTAAGCAATTTTGGAGATGCGAATCCGTGAAAGCCGTTGGCGATGTCCGCGGCGCTTATGTACCCGTTTTTTAGCCTTATAGCGAATGGCTACAACCTTTTCGGCTTTTACCTCTGGCTCAATAACTTCGGCCGTTACTTTTACACCTGTAAGAGTCGGTGTACCGATGTCTACCTTTTCGCCGTCAATCAAAAGCAAAGCCTCAAAGTTAATCTTTCCTTGCCCTGAGCTTGTCGCCCTTCGAGTCTCCTCAGGGCGACCCTGAGCTCCTGTCGAATGGGTCGAAGGGTTGTCATCTTTCAGTTTATCAACCTCCAGCTCCTGGCCTTCAGTAACAAGGTATTGTTTACCACCGGTAGTTATAGCTGCTTTTTTCATCCCGTTAGAGCCAGAAAACGCTTGAGTCTATTCTTCAGATAGCGCTTTCCCATTCCTGACTTTAAATACTTTTCTCTCATATATGCATCCTCTATATTTATACACACTTCGTAATATATTAATTTATACGGTCCGCGATTTTTAGTATAGACTCCTCCTTGTCCCTTTTGATGTTCGTTCAAGCGTTTTCGTAGGTCAGTCGTGCATCCGATATAAAACTGATTGCACTCCCACTCTTTAGAACATAGACGTAAGCCACATTGGCTCTAACGGGATTCATAATTTTTTGGGTTAAGTGACTAGCTTAACAGATAGGCTGTAAGGTGTAAAGCCTAGGCCTTGGACAGGCTGATTTTAACCTCCTGGCCTTCAACTTTGACCGTTTCGCTATACCTTCCTTCTTCCTTAAGCTCGCCGGTTGCCAAAGTCTCAGTAAAAATAATATCCCTGAATTTACTTACCGCCCTTGTTATTTTCTTGGAATCAGAGCTGATGTTGAGCTTGATTCTGTCTTCAACATTTAGCCCAGCATTTTTCCGGGCATTCTGGACATTACGGATTACTTCTCGCGCAACCCCCTCTTTTTTCAGGCTATCTGTAATCTTAGTGTTTAGTTCGATGTGCGGCGTTACCTGGCCAAAATTGCCGGCTTGGAGATTCTCCAAAAAACTTTTGTTTATATCTACTCCGCCTTTATGTTCGACGAACACAAGCTCTTTAATGTTTAACTCATCCTTGATGATCTGTTGTAAATCCCCCGAAAGGAATTTTTCATAGGAGTTATTTATTTTGGCGGATTGAAGTGGCTGACGTACCTTAATTTTAGCAGCGGCTCGTTTAGCAAGTCCGGTTGCTACAAAAGATCGCACAGATACCATCTGCTCTAGCAGTTTCTGGCTAGCCGTATCTGGCTTGCTAACAGATAACCAATTGCTCAAGTGGATTGATTTGGGCAATTCCATAGCCTGAGTCAATTGTCGCCAAAAGTAATCGCTTATGAATGGCGCCCATGGTGCCATTATTTGACTAGTTCGAATTAAAACGTAGTGGAGAGTGGCGTAAGCCTGCTGTTTATCGGCATCATTTTGACTCTTCCAAAAACGCCGGCGACTGCGGCGAACATACCAGTTGGATAAGTCATCAATCAGATTAAATATCGGCAAAATGGCGTGGGCAATCTTGTACTTGTCGGCGCTTTTGGTAACTTCCGCAACCGCCCGATTGAGCCGAGCCAAAATCCATTTATCCAAAATGTTGTCACTGCTTGGTTCGGCCAGTTGCTTTGGCGGCGACCACTCATCAATTTTGGCGTAGGTTTGGAAGAATTTATAGCTGTTATAAAGCGTTAAGAGAACATTGCGCTGGATATCAACCATGGCTGAACGGTCAAAGCGCATGTAATCGGCCGTTTCGGTTGCTTGAGTTCGCGATAGGAGATACAACCTGAGCGAATCAGCCCCCTCCGAAGCAAAGACTTCCTCAACCGGCGGATAGTTGCGTAGCCGCTTAGACAGTTTTTGGCCATCAGCCGCCATCATAAAACCGGTTACAATTACCTGTTTGTAGGCCGGTTTTTTAAATAAAATCGTCGAAATGACGTGTTGGACATAGAACCATAACCTGGTTTGGTCAATTGCTTCAGTAATAAAGTCGGCCGGGAAGGTTTGGTTAAACTTATCCTTATTTTCAAACGGGTAATGCCACTGGGCGATCGGCATTGAGCCGGATTCAAACCAGCAATCGAGCACTTCTTCAATTCGTTTGTAAGTCTTGCCATCTTTCTTAATCACAATATCGTCAATGTAGGGACGGTGGACATCCGGCCAATTTTTGCCTTCGACTTTTGGTAGTTTTTGCAGTGCTTCACTGCCGGCTAACTCCGCCAGTTCAGCTAAGCTGCCGACAATAATGTAATCATTTTCGTCGTCGACATTCTGCCAAATCGGCATCGGTGCGCCCCAGTAACGGTTACGCGAAATCGCCCAATCGCGGGCCCCTTCCAACCATTTGCCAAAACGGCCGGTTTTGATATGGGACGGCACCCAATTGATGTCTTCAGCCGCTTTGAGCATATCTTCTTTAACCTTGGTAACCTCGACAAACCAAGTGCTAGTGGCAAAGTACATCAATGGTGTCTCGCAGCGCCAACAGAACGGATAAGTGTGGGAGAAATTGCTTTCAGCCGCAAAAATGCGCTCTTTGTGCGTTAGATCGGCAATAATATGTTCATCGGCCGCTTTGAAAAACTCACCGGCCACCAACTCAGGCTGAACCATGCGGCCTGAGCCATCAACACTTTCAATTAAAGGCAAGTTTTCCTTTAGGCCCAAAGCTAAGTCTGTTTCACCGTAGCGCGGCGCCACATGTAAAATGCCAGTACCGTCGTCTAAATCAACAGCGGCGTCGGCAAAAACCTGATGAGCATTTTGAACTTGTTTGGCACTAAATTTACCAGCTGGCAGCCCGTAAAGTGATTGGTAACGCAGACCAACCAAATCTTGGCCCTTAACAGCTTTGACGAGCTTATATTCGCCTTTACGCAAATCAAGGACAGCTAAGCGTTTTTTGGCCAAAATTAGCGTAGAGCCATCAGATTTAAGCTCAACGTAAGCATAATCGGCTTTGGCGTCGACTGCTAAGGCGGCATTAGCTGGCAAAGTCCACGGCGTAGTTGTCCAGGCTAACAGTTTAGTTGTTAGATCATCCTTAAGCGGAAACAGCACGAACACGCTTGGATCGGGTACATCATCTTTATAGCCCTCATTAAGCTCAAAGTTGGAGAGTGGCGTTTCGCAACGCGGGCAATATGGTAGCGACTTAAAACCTCGGTACAGCAGTCCCTTTTTATAAATCTCACTTAAAATCCACCAAACACTCTCAGTATAAGTGGTGTCAACCGTAGCATAGTAATGTTCGTAATCGCTCCAACGACCAATCCGAGTTAAAAAATCCTCCCAGTCGGCTTTGTATTTGAAAATCGAGGCCCGGCAAGCAGTGTTAAACTTCTCTAGTCCAAGTTCAAGAATCTGCTTTTTACCGCTAACGTCAAACTGTTTTTCGATGTCGAATTCCACCGGTAGGCCATGGCAGTCCCAGCCGTTACGACGTGGCACATACAGCCCACGCATGGTTTTATAACGCAGCATAGCGTCTTTGACAGCCGTAACTAGGGAGTGGCCAAAGTGAGGTTGGCCGTTGGCAAAAGGCGGCCCATCGTTAAAAGCAAACAACTCGGCCGAGCGCCGGCTGTCAATGCTTTTTTCAAAAGTCTTTTCTTTTTGCCAACTATCAAGAATTTGCTCCTCAATTTCGGCCAAAAAATGTTTCTTAGCCGGTTGCCCGGCTTTACTCGTCTCGCTCATTGATTCTGATTTTAGCCTAAAATGCGTCTAAATAACAGCGGTAGCGGCATGAAGTGGCATAATTGTTTTGCCACTGTGAGCCAGTATTGGCTGTGTTTCCTGGATATAGTAGGATAGTTCATCCATCAGCGGCAGCGGCAAGCCCTGCCACATGCGAATTAGACTGCCTGTGTCGCTCATGGCCAGGATAGCTGGATACTGATCGACCCCGTAAAGCCGGGCCAAATCGGCGCCTTCAATCGATTCTAAACTTACCAGTTCGACTTTTTTGTGCTTATAGTTTTCGAATTCCCGGGCAAAATCAGCTACCACACCGCCGTGTTCGGAATGTTCGTGATACAGAATGACTACTTGCATACCATAAGCTTAAATCCAAAAACCAAAAGCGTAAAGCCAGAAAAAGTTTACCGTTCACCATTTACTGTTTACCGTAAGTTTACGTTTTACTGTTTACGGTGGAAAATTGAAAACGGATCATTGAAAACGCATGAAAAACTGTGCACCGAAAACGGAAAACGGCTAGTATTAGCTAGCTATAGCCGTTGGTGAAGCCACCCTTCGACTTCGCTCAGGATGGGATCAACTACAACCCGTAGTTGATCCACAGGCAGTGCAGACGTAGCAGGAGCCGGAGCGTTGGGTTTGGTTGCCACAGTTGTAGCATAGCGGCGCCGAATCATCTTGTCGGGCTGGTTCGGTTTTAGCCGAATCAATTGAAGTGCTAGTTGCAGCTCCAGTCTTTGGCTCGACACTCGACATATCGGCCGTGCTGGCCGCCACGGTAGTTACCGCCTCGGCAATGGCGGCTTCGGCCTCAGCTACAGTTTCAATGGCTTGTTCAACGGCCTGCTCCACAACTGTACTTGGTTCGCTGGCGCTATTTAACAAACTGGTTTGGCCTTGCGGCACATCATCAATCGAGGCTAAACCAACTTCCAGACGATCATCAAAACTAAGATAAGTCTTACCGAGTCGGCGGAAGATGTAGTCAATCAACGAACTGGCGGTCCGAATATCTGGATCATCGGTAATACCGGCCGGGGCGAAACTAGTGTTATTGAAGGTCCGCACAAATTTCTTGAGCGGCACGCCGTATTGCAGGCCGTAGCTAACAGCCGTGGCAAAGGCATCCATTACACCGCGCAGCGTCGAACCCTGCTTGGCAATGCTAACGAACAATTCCCCGGGTGTGCCATCTTCATATTCACCAACCGTAAAGTAGCCGCGTACGCCGGCGACGGTGAATTTGAAGGTGCGGGCATTGCGGACACGGGGCAGCTGGCGCCGGACACCGTGGGCTGGCACTAGTGCCTGAGCGGCTTCAATCGGTGTGGCAACCGCGGCCGGTTGGGTCTTTTCATCACCTTCTTTTTTAGCCATACTCAGCGGTTGAGCTACCTTACAGTTGTCGCGGTAAATGGCAATTGCCTTTAGGCCCATCTTCCAGGCGTCCATGTGCAGCTGTTCAACTTCGTCAACTGTAACTTCTTCGGGCATGTTAACGGTTTTAGAAATCGCTCCAGAAATGAATGGTTGAACGGCGGACATCATTTTGACATGCCCTAGATAGTGAATGGCGTTATCGCCCATGCTACAGGCAAAGACTGGCTCGTGTTCGGCTTTAAGATGCGGCGCGCCTAAGATGGTCTTTTCGACATCAATGTAGTTGACGATATCATCAATTTGGGCCCGGTTGTAGCCGAGCGCCCGCAGCGCTCGCGGTACAGTCTGATTAACAATGCTCATGGTGCCGCCACCGACCAGTTTTTTAACCTTAACCAGTCCAAGATCCGGCTCAATGCCGGTAGTATCACAGTCCATCATCAAGCCGATCGTGCCGGTTGGGGCCAGTACAGTGGCTTGAGAATTGCGCATACCGTAAAGCTCACTTAGCTCAACTGCCTCGTCCCATGCTTGGGCGGCAGCTGAGAGTAACTCTTCGCTAACCTGCGCGGCATCGATTTTCTTAACCTCATCGCGGTGCATTTTGAGTACCCGGCTCATGCCTTCTTTATCTTGCCCGTAGCCAGCAAACGGCCCAACCCGTTTGGCTAGTTTGGCCGATGTGGCATAAGTATGGCCAGTCATTAAGGCAGTTATAGCGGCGGCTTGAGCGCGCCCCTCCTGCGAGTCATAGGGATGACCTTGCGCCATCAGCAGTGCCCCCAAATTGGCATAACCCAGACCCAGTTCACGATAAGCCTTAGCATTGGCGGTAATGCTTTCGGTTGGATATTCCGAGTAGCCGACCAGAATCTCCTGAGCCGTAAACACCAGTTCAACCGTGTGTCTAAATCCTTCAATATTGAAGCTGCCGTCGTCGTTTAAGAATTTCAATAGATTGATAGAAGCCAAATTGCAGGCCGAATTATCAAGATGCATGTATTCAGAGCAAGGATTTGAAGCGTTGATGCGGCCGGCCTTGGGCGTTGTATGCCAGCGGTTGACGGTGGTATCGAATTGCATGCCTGGATCAGCACATTCCCAAGCCGCCTGGGCAATTTGGTGGAAAATATCGCGGGCCTTAACGGTTTTGACGGTTTTACCGGATGTGACGGCTTTTAAATTCCAACCATCATCGGCAGCCACGGCCTGCATAAAATCGTCGGTCACTCGCACCGAATTGTTGGCGTTTTGGTATTGCACTGAATAAGCGTCTTTACCATCCAAATCCATATCGTAGCCGGCCTCAGCCAGTACTCGCGCTTTGCGCTCCTCAAGCGCTTTACACCAGATAAATTCTTCAACGTCAGGATGATCGGCGTTTAAGATAACCATTTTGGCGGCGCGGCGGGTTTTACCACCGCTTTTGATAGCCCCGGCGCTAGCATCGGCGCCACGCATGAAGCTCAAAGGTCCAGAGGCCGTACCGGCACTTTTGCCCAGCGGCTCGACTGAACTACGCAAACTGCTGACATTTATGCCCGAGCCGGAACCGCCTTTGAAGATCATGCCCTCTTCTTTGTACCAATTGAGAATAGCCGGCATGGTATCCTCTACTGCTAAGATAAAGCAGGCACTAGCCTGCTGCGAGCGGGCCGGCGCGCCAATGTTAAACCAAACCGGTGAGTTAAAGGCCGCTCGTTGGGTAGCCAAGATGTACTTTAGCTCTTCACGAAAATCCTCGGCCTCGGAGTTAATAAAGTAGCCTTCGGCCATACCATGTCGAGTAATTGTATCAACCACTCGGTCGATTAACTGTTTGAGAGAATGTTCACGCGACTTAGTGCCGGGCGTGCCGGTAAAGTATTTCTGGGCAACAATATTTATGGCGTTCAAGCTCCAGCCCTCTGGAAATTCGACACCTTTTTGCTCAAACACGGCTTGATTGGTCAGCGGGTTGGTAATGGCCGAATCACGCTTTAGCCATTTCAAAGCTTCGTAGGCTTTGGTTTTCGGCTTCGTATACAGCCGACGGACTGATAGTTTAGTTGCTTGCGCCATAATATTTTCTCCTTAATTTTTTTAATTTTTTGGCTTTTTATTTAGCCAGCACCAAGTGCTGTTCTCCCTCTTGTAATCTCATTGTAGGCTATAAAGTTAGCCAAAACAATATTATTTTTTGGAGGTTTTTGGGGTGCTTTTTTTATCCGATTTGCTTTCGCGGATGCGCGACAGTTCACGCTCAAAGCTGGAAATATCGCGGAATTTGCGGTAGACGCTGGCGAAGCGCACGTAAGCTACCTCGCTGATTTTGGGCAGCCCGGCCATAACCAGTTCGCCAATTTTGACTGAAGATACCTCCGGCTCACCATAGCCATATAGTTCGCGCTCGATTGAAGCTACAAAATTTTCTAGCTGAACGTTAGTGACAGATGTTTTTTCAGTGGCGTGAGCTAGACCGTTCAGCAATTTCTCGCGGCTGAACAGTTCACGAGTTCCATCACGCTTAACCACTACCAGACTGGGCCGTTCCAGACGTTCATAGGTCGTGAAGCGCTGGCCGCAAGCCAAGCATTGTCGACGCCGCCGGATAGCCTCACCATCAGCTACATCACGCGATTCAATAACCTTGTTGTCCATTGACCCACACTGCTGGCACTTCATCTGAAATTCTCAACTTCCATATCTTTTTGATTTCTTTTATTTAAGGTGCAATCGCTATATCTAGCGTTAGCGAACTTAATATTAGCCCCATACATAGTGTCTATGCAAGCTTTTTTTGATGTATTAATAACAAAAACAGATGTTTGCCAATTATTTATCTTGAGCCTCGTCATTTTCGGCTTCGTTGTCCACAGATTTCGGTTTTTGTTCATCGTCTTCATCGTCCTTGGCAGGCTCAGCCTCTGCTTCCTCGACTGGCTGGTCTTGGGCCTCATCTGGCTCTTGAGCGGAATCATCATCCGACGGTTGAACTATCTTGTCATCATCGGCTGGCGGTTCGTCGACTGGTTGATCAGTTGGTTCGTCGGCTGGTTCGTCTGCCGGTTTTTTAGCTTTGCGGCGGCTAAAACGGCGCAGGAATGACGGCTTTTCCAATTCTGTCTCCTCTTCAGCTCGAGCCTCCTCGCTAACATTTTCTTCGTCCGGCAGGGCCCAAATATTTGGGACATCTTCTTCGTGGAAATGACCTTCCTTCGGCTCTTTAAGCTCCATATCAAGGTCGGCCATGGTTTTCTCGTCTACTTGCTGGGCGACGGTGGCTGTTTCTGGTTCGGTTTGGCGCAGTAGTTTAGCAGCCGGGCGAGTACGGGTAGCGTAATAAGTATCGTCAAAACCGGTGGCGATAACGGTCACAATTATCTCACCTTCCAGATCGGGATTGATGGTGGCACCAAAGATTATATTGGCTTCATCGTCAGCTGCGGCGGTAATGGTTTCGGCCACAGTGTTAATTTCGTGCATGGTCATATCGTTGCCGCCAATTACGTTAAATAGAATACCGCGGGCGCCGTCAATTGAAACTTCCAGAAGCGGCGAAGAAATAGCTTGCTGGGCCGCATCCATAGCTCTATTCTCACCAGAAGCCCGGCCAATGCCCATTAAGGCTGTGCCGGCACTTTGCATGACTGTTTTAACATCGGCAAAATCGAGGTTAATTAGACCATGGACGGTTATTAGATCTGATATACCTTGCACACCTTGACGCAGTACGTCATCGGCCACTTTAAAGGCTTCCAGTAGTGGCGTGCGGCGGTCAATCGTCTGCAGCAACTTATCATTTGGTACGATTATCAATGTATCAACGTGCTTGCGCAGTTTCTCGATGGCCGCCTCGCCATTGCGGCGTCGCTTCTCACCTTCGAAGCTAAATGGTCGCGTGGCAAAGCCAACTACCAAGGCGCCGGCGTCAGCGGCAGCTTTGGCCACCAGATGACTGGCACCACTGCCAGTACCACCGCCGGCACCAAAGGTAACAAATACCATGTCGGCACCAGATACGGCATTCTTGATATCCTCAATAGACTCTTCAGCCGCCTTCTGGCCAAGCTCCGGATCGGCACCAACACCTAACCCCTTGGTTGTTTCCTTGCCGATATTGACCTTTAAGCCAGCTTTGGAATGATGCAGGGCCTGCGCATCAGTGTTGATAGCTACAAAATCAACGCCGGTAACACCAGATTGGACCATCCGATTAACGGCGGCACCGCCGGCGCCACCAACCCCAACCACTTTAATCCGGGCAAAGCTTTCGACAGTTGGTTCAACTTGGGGCATTAAGCCTCTCCCATGAGCATTTGCAAATATTATATGCAAAAGCTGCCAATGAATGCAATTTTAACTCGGTCATTTTTTAGCGTTTGGTTCGTTGAATAAAAAAAGAGCTCTAAGTATTGATTGGACGGTCTTAGCGCCGACGAAGGCGCTTCAAAATGCTATTCAGTGGATCGGTAACAGATTTAAAAAGCCCGGCCGAGACTTCGTCAAACATTCCCCGCTGGCCCGGACCAAGCAGCATGTCAAGCAGCATTAGGCCAACGGCTGGCGCAAATCGCTGCTCATCAAGTCCATCAACTACTCGCGGAATGTGCTTCCAACTACCAACCCGAGCTGGCAATTCTAGGGTTTCTTTAGAAAAGTCAACTAGGCCGGGCAGTTTAGCCGTGCCGCCGACAAAGACCACGCCGCCGGGTAGCTTCTGTGAGCGGTGAATCCGTTTAAATTCCTTATCGACATATTCTAATATTTCTTCGACTCGGGCCTCAATGACTTCGCGCATCATTTCTTTATCAAAACGAACTTCTTCGCCCTTAGCCACCAAACTACCTTCACCGCTGGCTGCTTTCGACAGGCTGGCGTACTTAACCTTAATGGTTTCGGCTACATCCAGATCAGTTCTCAGGCCAATCGCTAAATCGTTGGTTATGTGGTTGCCGCCCATCGGAATAACGGCAATGTGTTCGACTTCGCCATCCTCAATCACAATTAAGTTGGTAGTCGCCGCGCCGATATCTATTACAGCAACGCCTGATTCTTTTTGCTTGCGGTCCAAAACTGCTTCGGCCGCCGCCAAGCTGGTAACGGTGTGATGGGAGGCGGCCAGTTCGGCCTTTTGCAAAACCTGATCCAGGCTTTTAAGTGCTGGACTAGAAGCCAGCAGAATGTGAGTGTCAACTTCCAGACGCACGCCATGCATGCCAACCGGATCTTTGATGTTGTCCTGGCCGTCCAGCCTGTAATTCTTGGCAAAAACTTGAATGATGTCTTTGTTGGCCGGCAGTTGAACGATGGTGGCGGCCTCTTCCACGCGCATCCGATCATCAACCGAAATTTCGCGATTTGGCGAACTAATGGCAATTACGCCTTTACTGTTCATGCCTTGGACGTGCGAGCCATTAACGTTAATAGTGGCAGCTTTGATTTCGCGACCCGACACTCGCTCGGCCTCATTAACGACACCAATTACAGCTTGAGCCACTTCCTCAACGTGAGCAATATTACCCTTTCGCATGCCGGAATTTGGACTTTCCGAAAAAGCTATTATATTTGGCAGTTGAGCGTCACCACCAAGCTCACCAACTACGCAGCGAACCGAGGTAGTGCCGATGTCCAGTCCTGTAAAATAGCTAAATTTCTCTTCGGTTGGCATATTTGCGGGCTACCTTGCCGAGGAATGAATAGAAGGTTACTTGTTTGTCGTTCATTGTTTTTATTTGTTATCTAACAACTGCAGTATAACGCTAGAGGTAAAAACTGGCAACACAAGAAACGTGATTTATAGCAGGGTGAGGATTTCGGCCCCGGTGTCAGTAATAACAACCGTGTGCTCGAAATGAGCGCTAAGTGAACCATCAACCATCTCGACTGTCCAACCGTCGGCGCCGGTTTGAATGTGCCAATCGCCGAGCGAGGCCATTGGTTCGATGGCGATGGTGACACCGGCCGGCAAAACCGGTCCAGTGCCTCGAGCGCCGTAATTGGGAATATTCGGTTCCTCATGTATATCATCACCAACGGCATGTCCAACCAAATCTCTGATTATGCCCAGTTTGTATCTATTGAGCACGTCTTGAACAGCTGCCGAAATATCGCCGACGCGCGTACCGCCGCCTTTGATAGCAGCGATGCCGGCCGATAATGCTTCCTTTGTACCTTCTATCAATCGTTTGACGTCGGAATTTGGGTAGCGGCCACCAACCACCTCGGTAATGGCACTGTCAACATATAAGCCCTTATAAAAAACACCGAAATCGAGGCCAATCACATCACCATCTTTGAGAATTTTCTTTTTGCTCGGCAGGCCATGGACGATTTCATGATTAATTGACGTGCATAAGGCCTCCGGAAAATCCTTATGGCCTAAAAAAGCCGGTCGGCCACCTAAAGCCTTTATTTCGGCTTGAGCCATATCAGCCAACTCTTTGGTGTTCATGCCAGCACTCATTTCTTGTTTAAGTTTATTCAGTACGGCAGCCAGCATCCGGCCACCCTCGCGCATGACTTCGATTTCCGGCGGGGTCTTAATCCTCACAGCGCACCTCCTACTGTCGGTGCAATGATCAATTTACAATTGTCAATTGTCAATGAATTATCAATGACACAATTATTCAATGCATTAATACATTGATTACTTGAGCATTCATTGAACTTTGAACACTGAACATTGAACATTAGCTACCCGCCAGTGTTTTTCGAATCTGACTAGCTACTTCTTCAACCGAATGGTCGCCGTCAATTTCGGTGATTTTAAAACCTTGGTCGGCCAAATAATTAATTGCCGGTACGACTGACTGCTCATAAAACTTAAAGCGTTCGGAAATAAGCTGCTCGGTGTCGTCGTGGCGACCGCGCAGTTTTAATCGGGCGAGCGCCGTCTCTTTAGATAGCAAAATATGGATAATAGCGGTCAACTTCAGCTGATCGCTTTTGATTTTATCCGCCAGCCAGCGGGCTTGAGCCTCGTTGCGTGGCGTACCATCGAGGATAAATTCGTTTTTGGTGGCGCCGATTTTAGCAAATTCTTTTTCTATCATTGGCAACAGAACTGTATCAGCCACCAAAACGCCTTTTTCGACCGCCGCCTTGACTGCCGGATTGTCGCGGTTTTGACGCAGCAGCTCGCCGGTTGACAGAATTGGACAGTTAAGCTCGCCGGCCAAAATCTCAGCTTGTGTCCCCTTGCCTGAACCGGCAATTCCGAACAGTACAATCATTGAAGTTTATCTTTAGCTATGTTGGCAATTGTCGCACCGTCGGCTGAAGCACCAAGTTTGGCCCGCACCACAGCGATGATTTTGCCCATATCGGCAACCGAGCTGGCTCCAGTTGCCGCAATCGCTTCCTTGACAGCTGCCTGAATGTCTGCCTCTGAAGCCTGCTGGGGCAAATATTGCTCAATTATGACTTTCTCGGCCAGTTCAACCTCAGCTCGCTCGGTTACGCCGGCATTTTTATAAATATCGGCTGTTTCTTGACGCTTTTTGGCTTCGCGGGCCAACACTTTTTGAACTTGTTCGTCGGTTAATTTATCTTTACTACCAAGATTGATAGCCTCATATTGCAGAGCGTTTTTGAGTGTCTTTAGAGTTTCGGCCTTGGTTTTATCGCCGGCTAACATCGCCTGCTTGAGGTTATCCTCGATCTGATCCTGCATTTTTTTATCTCCCGAGTTTAAGCTTACGGGTCTTTTCGGCCTTGCGGGCTCGTCTAGTAATTGCCGACCGGCGGCGATCACTTTTACTCATCGGTTTGTCAAAGAACTGAGTTTGCTTAGCAGCCGCCAGCGCCCCCGATTGACTTACCTTGCGCGAAAAACGTCTCAGTAAGTTCTCAATCGATTCATTAGAGTCTTTTCTGGTAACTATAATCATTTACAATTGTTGCCTTGGTTTGGCTAGTCGCTGCGCCTTTAAGACGATGCTTTGCAGTTCTTTGAATATCGGAAAATGCTTGTTGGTGTAGTAAACCTTGGTGTTACTTTGACGTTCCGAAATTAAAAAGCCAATTTTCTCCAGGCGCTTCAGTTCGCGCTGGATATTGCCGGCATCTTCTTTGATAACCTTAGCTAGACCACGGACGTGGGTTTTAAAATCGGGGTACTTGGCGTACACCACGATGATCTTACGACGCACCCTAGAGGTAATAAACGTATCTAACATGAACTGCCTTCATTTAATCACTCCCCAAAATTAATCGGGGGAAGTCCCATTGTTACTTAGACAACGTATTAGTATAGACAACTGAATCTGCAAATGCAACTTCTGGATTATTAGGTCTGTCTAAGGGAACGGGCGGCGCGCTACAATAGCTGGTATATGCACTACTTTGAGGTGGCTATAGCCGATAAACGTTACCATAGCGATGCACCGTTAACCTACTCTTACGACCAAAAATTGAAAGTTCGCAGCGTGGTGAGCGTGCCTTTGCAAAGATGGTTGATTTCCGGCTTTGTGACTCGCGAAGTTGCCAAACCGAAATTTGCCGTCAAACCAATCAAAGGCGTGATGAGTCAAGTGCCAATACCTGCCCACAGCTTAAAGTTGGCCCAGTGGTTGGCTGACTATTATGTTTGTAGCCTGGGCGAAGCTCTGCGCCAATTTGCACCCACTAAACCGACTATCCGCCGCACCGATGAGGCGCATCAGACTTTTGGCGAGTCGCCGGCCATCCAGCTGGATTTCGTATCGCCCTTAACGGCCGATCAGCTGCAGGCCATCAAGGCAATTAAGGCCGGTCGGTCCACAACCTATCTGCTGCACGGTGAAACTGGTAGCGGTAAAACCAGAGTTTATCTGGAACTAGCTCAAGCCGTTCTGGACGGTGGCCGCTCAGTCATCCTGCTGACGCCCGAAATTGCCCTGACCACTCAACTGGCCGCCGCCGTTGAGCAACACTTGCCTCATCCTGCCTATATAATGCATTCGCACTTGAGCGATGCGCAGCGCAAAAAGCTATGGCTGGCGATTTTGGAAGCCAAAGAACCCATAGTCGTGATCGGGCCACGTTCGGCTCTGTTTACACCAATCAAAGATGTTGGCCTAATTGTCCTCGATGAGGCCCATGAGCCAGCCTATAAACAAGATCAAACGCCGCGCTATCAAACCAGCCGCGTAGCCAGCCGATTGGGCCATATTAGCGGCGCCAAAGTCATCCTTGGTACGGCCACCCCGCTCATAACGGACTATTACTTGGCCGAGCAGCATGGCTCAATCGTCCGAATGAAAAAACCAGCCATTGGTAGCGGCAAAATCTTTGCCGAAACAGTGGTAGTCGACATTAAAGAACGAACCAACTTTACTAAATATCATCATCTGTCAAATCAACTTATTGATGAGATAAAAACAACGTTATCGGCCAAAAAACAGATTATGATTTATCATAATCGGCGTGGTACAGCCCGACTAGTCGTTTGTGCTAATTGCTCTTGGCAGCTGCTGTGCCCGGATTGCGATATACCGCTGATATATCACGGTGATGACCACAGGGTCCGTTGCCACACCTGCGGATATTCGGCCGTTCCACCCCTAGTTTGTCCAAATTGTCACAAGCCGGAACTGACCTATCGAACTATTGGTACCAAAGCCTTAATGGACAGGATTGCCAAACTTTTTCCCGAGGCCCGAGTCGCCCGATTCGATAGTGATAACCCTGCCGGCGAAAGAGTTCATGAAATGTATCAGAAGCTCAAAAACGGCGATATCGACATTCTAGTTGGCACCCAACTGCTGGCTAAAGGCTTTGATCTACCCAAACTAGCCCTGGTTGGCATTATCTCGGCTGAAACTTCGCTCAGTTTGCCCGATTTTACCAGCGAGGAACGCGCTTTCCAGTTGCTATATCAGGTTATGGGGCGAGTGGGTCGCGGTCATACCGCAGGTTATGTGATTATTCAATCCTATGATCCAAACGCAATTATTATCCGGGCGGCCATTAATAAGGACTGGCAGTCGTTTTATAAGTACGTCACGGCACAGCGCCAAGCTTTCCGCTTTCCACCTTATAGCTATCTGGCCCAATTTATTTGCAAACGTTCATCAGCTGCTAACGCTGAGGCTGCTGGTAAGAAACTGCGCCAGCTACTTTTGGAACAAAAGCTACCGGTTGAAATCATCGGACCGGCGCCGGCCTTCTATTCCAGACGTGGTGGATACTATTATTGGCAATTGGTCCTAAAAAGTAAGGACCGGCAATTGTTAGTTAAGTTGGCCAAACTGGTGCCAGCCAACTGGTCAATTGACCTCGATCCGATAAACCTTCTTTAATTTTCTGTTAATATTAGGCTAGCAAAAGCAAAATAAAAATGAGTCAAGTTTTAGAGATTATCAAAAATCGTCACCATGGCGGTTCTAAACCAGGCGAACGGGCTGATCCATACAAAGTTGCCTTATGCGTTGAAGGTGGCGGCCTGCGCGGAGTCGTTTCTGGCGGTTCCCTAGCCGCTCTTGAAGCTCTCAATTTAAAAGATGCTTTTGATGTTGTTTACGGTGCTTCTTGCGGCGCCTATTGCAGTTCGTATTTCGTATCAGGTAAAACGATGGTTGGGTCGCGCTTCTTCCTTGATCATTCTCAAAGACAATTCATCAGTATTAAGCGTTTTTTGACAGGCGGACCGATCTTCGATTTAGATTACGTAGAGAGGATGATGCATAGCGTAACGCCTCTAAATTATCACAAGGCGCTAAAAGCTAACCCACCACTGCATATAGTAGCCACCGATGCGAAGCGAAGTCGGCCTCACACCCTGAAAGATTTTAAAACCCCGAATGAGATCGACCGAGCCCTAAAAGCATCGTCTAATGTGCCCTCATATTTTCATCCCAGACCGTTGATATTTCGAAGTCGTAATTTTTTGGATGCCTCAATCTTAGACCCGTTTTGTATCCATAGCGCTGTCGCTGAACAATGCACTCATATGCTGATACTATTTTCGATGCCCTGGCGGCACCGCCACGTCTTTCGACTTTTGGATAAAAGTTTTATTGCTCCGATGCTAGCAAAAATTAATGACGTCTTAGCCGAGATTTATCTTGAACATGGCGAATATTCCGTCAACGGGCTAAATCACATATGGAACCACTATGACGGCACGCACATTTTAACTGTCGCTCCCAGAAAAAGTCGTAAACTGCCCGGTCAATTAACCAGGGATCGTCAACGTCTTGGATTCGGATTCTTAGCTGGTGCAGAAGCCGTATTGAACCACTTTGCACCTGATGACCATACCAAAGAACTAATTCTGGCTAGCTTCAAAAACGAACTTAGAATCTAAATAGTTGGCCAATCAACAGAGGTAGATTATACTACTGGTCATGCCAAGAAGTGCTAATGAATTAATAATTACCTTGCCAAGTTCAGGCCTGCGACGGAAATCGCAGCGGATTAGCGTAATAACGCCTGAAGTAAAAAAAATTATTGATGATATGAAGGCGGCAACGCTGGACTGGGAGGCCAGCCGGCCGCACGAAGTGGGAGTGGCTTTAGCCGCCATCCAGATCGATCAACCCCTGCGCATCATCATCGTCCGTAATAATTTTGACAACAAAGACGATAAGAGCTTTAGCGTTTTTATCAATCCGGAGATAGTTAAAAAAGAAGGTGCGCTGGAGGAAGATTTCGAGGGCTGTTTAAGTGTTAAAGATGTTTATGGCAAAGTTCCCCGCTATCCTAAAATCCGCCTCCGCGCCTTAGATGAGGAAGGCCGACCGATTCGCGTCCGGGCCGAAGGCTTTCTAGCTCGCGTCCTCCAGCATGAAGTTGATCACCTTCAAGGGATGGTTTTTGTCGACCATATTGAAGATAGGCGGGATGCTTTTTATAAAATCAATGAAGAAGGCAAACTGGAGTCGTATGACTATGACAGAGTCGCTTATCTTTTTCGGTAGTGGTCCGGTCGGTAGAGCTACACTCGAAGCTTTAATTAATGCTGGTTTTGATATTGAAGCTGTCATTACCAAACCCAAACCCGAACACCATCGCGGTGACATGCCGGTTTTAGACTTCGCTCAGGCTAAAAATTTGACTATTTTTACGCCAAAAAATGAAGCTGAGCTAGAAGATTTATTCAAAACACCGCGATTCAAAAGTTCTGTT
>MGCV01000037.1 GCA_001790575.1 Candidatus Saccharibacteria bacterium RIFCSPHIGHO2_12_FULL_47_17
CAAGTTCAGCTTTTTGTCACTCTCTGACCCCGAGCGAAGTCGAGGGGCTGTTATCCAGACTTGGCCATGGCGGCCATTGCGCGTGGGCAAAACGCAATCGAACATATCAATGCCGTGCTCGATGGCAAAGCGCATATCAACTGGTTCTCCCACGCCCATCAAATAACGAGCCCGCTCCGGGTCATAGCGCGGTGCCAAAAACTTAAGCATGTCATACATCTCAGCCCGAGTTTCACCAACGGCTAGTCCGCCGATAGCTACGCCGTCAACCTGTTGCGATTGAACGAACTCTAAACTCGCCGCCCGAAGTTTTTTATCCAGCCCACCCTGTACAATCCCAAACAACAGCGGCCTTCTAAGGGTATGACCCTTAGAAAGACGGTTGAACTCGGCAATGCAGCGTTCTAACCAGCGGTGGGTGCGCTCGACTGCTTCTTTCGACCGGCTTCTTTCTGGCATGGACAGACCGGTTACATCATCAAAGGCCATAATGATATCGGAACCTAAATCTAGCTGAATTTGGATCGACTTTTCTGGGGTGATTAATACTTCTTGACCGCTGTCTAGCCTTTTGAAAACAACTCCTTCTTCGGTAATTTTCCTGATTTTAGCCAGTGAAAAAACTTGAAAGCCGCCGGAGTCAGTCAAAATCGGACCATTCCAGCCGCTAAATTTGTGTAGGCCGCCGAGCTTTTTAACCACTTTTTCGCCCGGTTGAATATGCAGATGATAGGCATTAGCCAGCATCACCTGTGTGCCGGTGGCCGCTACTTCGGCAGGTGTTAGGCCTTTAACCGCGCCCCGGCTGGCACAAGGCATAAAAAAGGGCGTTTTTACCAGTCCAGCCCGAGTTTTGAGAAGTCCACCGCGGCTACCATCTGGGCGCCTTTTTATCTGTTGAAAATGATTTCCAGACATTGCTCATCATTGTATCAGGCCTTGACCCCAGTGGAATTCTACCGCTGTAATTCCACGGGGTTAAGCCCGTAGAACTCCGCTTTAGGCGGATTGTTCCACTAGGCTTGACATCAAAGTGCTTATGTGTCAATATTATATAGTTAATTGTGAGGTAGATTTTGCGTACCAAGAAGCTTGGTACCCCGCTTGACAACTTCAAGCTCTTTTACGAAGAAATAGTAAGGATCAAACGTCCAGGTAACCGTGTACGGAGAGTACGCCAAGCCAGCGTTACGAATTAACAGGGGTACAAGAGTGGGAACCGGCTTCAATGGCCGGTTTTTTTATATCCTAAAATACACTACTTTTTACCCGATCGGGTAATTTTTGAGGAATTTGAACTTATGCCCGGGTCTTTAGGGCTTTTCCACTAGCATTTATATAAGCGTTATGACAACATATTGACATGGTTGATGCGGTTTCGCCTTATAAGACACCCTTTCGCGGTTTCTTATCGCGCCGGGTGCGGAATGAATCCGACACTCGGGCTATTTTCCGGAAGGATAACAGATGAATTGTTTATATTGCGGTAGCAAGACCAGTGTGATAAATAGTCGCAAGCAACGACGGAATAATAATGTTTGGCGGCGGAGGCGTTGCCAGAAGTGTTTAGCGGTCTTTACAACGCAGGAAAGCCCAGACTTGACTTCTACGCTTATGGTTAACCAAAACGGTGCCTACAAGCCATTTTTGAGCGATTTACTGTACACTGAGATACTTTTAGCTCTACAAGACCGCAAAAACTGTTATATTGAAGCCCGCGAAATAACCAATACCGTTATTCGAAACCTGCTAAAACTGCCCTCTTCACCCCTGTTCAAGCCAGAGCAAATCAGTCAAGCAACTGCCAAAGTCCTAAAACGTTTTAATAGGCGATGCTACCTGCGCTACGCTGCCGAACACTCGAGCCTCGAGTAATATAAGTAGTTTATCCCGACAAAATATGTGTTAGGCTGAATTTCATGACAGTAACTAAGTTTACCAAATGGCGAAAAATCTCCTGGGTTCTTGGGATAATAACCCTAATAACCGTAACACCTGCTGTTTTATTATTAGTGGGAGCAGCTTCAGGAGCGCCCGGCTCTGAGTACCTAGCTTTTGCCTCGATTTCAAAAGTCGCCATAGCCGTAACCGTAATCTTGCTCAACTTAATCCTAGCTCTGACTTATATCGTCTTACATAAGCCGCCAGCTAGCAAAGCTATCTTTCCGTGGGCCATAGTACTGATCGCCTCTCCAATTGTGGTTTATTTTGGTCATGCTCTTCTTTCTTTAGGCGTCAATCCTTTTTTGTCGCCGGCAGATATTTATAAATCGTCAGAGGAAAAGTCTGTAAAAGAACGGACTATTTCTAAGGAAGAGGTGCTGGCCAAAATTTATGCTTGCGAAGTTGACTATATTTATCCTCCATCAAAAGCTAGGGAGTATGAGCCAGCGTCAATTTCTCCTAAGCCTGAGAGAGATGGCCCTCTGTTTTACTATTTTGACGAAAAACACTTAAGTGAGGTGGATAAAGCGGCTATCGATGCCAGCAAAAAGTGCGGCTGGATAGAGAATTCAGGAGCCATTAGAGACCTCGTCTTCAGGGATATTACTGCCGAGAAGGCAGCTGAACTAGCTACCAACTGCGAGATCAAAAATATTTACTTCCCGGGTGTTCATCCTCCAGCGCAAAAAGATCAGGCCGCCTTAAACTCATTGAGCAATAACGGAGTTTATTTGGAAGCTCAAGACGATGGCCGGCCATTGTCAATTGGCACAAATGAAAGCCAATTTTATCGGCTCTTACAAATCGTAAAAGAAAAAGCTACCAAGTGTCCCCATCTAACGGTTGTTCTGCGCAACAGCTACTCTCGGGGTGAAGATATACTTAAAGATTTTTAGGCCTACTTCTTAACCGCTTTTTCGGTAACGACGAACCCCAGATACCAACCAAACATCAGGCGGGTTTGCGAGTAAATGGCCGCAAAAGAGCTGTAAATAATAATGGTCAGCGGTAGATAAACCCATTGCAACAGCATCCAAAAAGTCCGGTGCCGCTTGTAGCGTTCCGGTTTGGGCGGCAGGCTTCTCATACTAATAAACAGCATCACCAAGATACCGCTCATGGCTACCATGTTTACGCGGCTGGCAATCTGTGGTAACTGATTAGCCAGATAGCTCTGGGGATTTATAAAAAAAGGTACCAGCGCCGCTAGAGCCAGTATCAGTGGCATGGTAGACCAGCTTAGATGGCTCTCCAGCAATCTTAAGAACTTGCTTATAACCTTCCACTTGGGGATCTGGTTCTTTTTCAAAAAACCCTGATAGGCAACGTAAGCGATATCTGATGCTCCCCAAGCCCAGCGCCGAACCTGAATAAACTGGGCTTTGAGAGTTTTTATGTATTTGTTGGTTAAAACGGCGTCCTGATAAATCGGCACGTAAATCGGATAAACGTCGTGACGGCCGTCGTAGCGGAACCATGTCCGCCAGTACTGATGGCCATCCTCAACAATGGTGCGGGTACTCCAAAAATCGGTATCAATCAGTGAGGCCATCGATTGAGCGTGGGCCGAGAAATTCCGCAGCAGATGCGGCCGCAGGCTAAGCACTAGGTACCACATGGAGTTGCCGGTAGCAATCACCCGCATCGGCGCCGGCGCGTCCCAAATATTGTTCAAAAACATCGGTATGGGTTGATAGGAAGCATAGATTGGTTCTTCAGTTGAACAGTAAGTGTAAGTCAGCGCGCCGAAATATTCCTTGTCAGGCCGATTATCGGCATCTAGGGTGGTGACCAGCACGTGCAGCGGGTTGATATTTTTACGGGCTAAAATTTTCTGCAGCTGTCGGCCGGCAAAAGTGGCATTGCCGCCTTTACCGATGACCTCGCCAATCATTGGCCAGGGATGCATAACCGTCTCGGCATGATAAAAATGTTTACCATACTGCTTAAGCAATGACTTGGCGGTGGCTTCCACCTCCGGCCCGCCACGCTGCTCATAAGCTAATATCAGGATCATTTTTTTATGATCGTAGTTGGCCTTGACCACCGATTTGACTGTCGGTTCCAGCACGTCGTGCGATTCGTTCCAAAAGCAGACGATGACGGCATGATAGACATCGCTGGGCTTTATTCGTTTGGGTGGCAGAATATGGGCCGAAACCCGTTTAAGATTCCGGGGATGCCAGCTAGGTGCATCGTGCGATAGCGGCGCCAAAACTTCTAAATCATGGTTCAGGCTGGGCCAATTGATTTTTTTGTGTTCGTTCATAATACGATAGCCTTGATAGCCACGAATATTAAGGGCAATTGCCCGGGCAAACCACAGCAGTAGATAGAGCATGATGAAGTAGGCCGCCGATTTTGGATTAATCAGGCTCAAGGTGGCTGGTAAGCTCAAGATTATCCAGGTCATAACACCCGGCAGAATCTCAAAAAAACGGTAGGCTGACGATCTTTCCTCGGGCTGTGGGATCTCAATCGAACGCATACGATAATTCTACATTTTCCATTTTCGGTTTTCCATTTTCCATATGTTTTCCATAAACAGTTTTCCGTTTTCCATAGTGAGCAGGTAAAGGTAAATGGTTAATGTATGGAGAATAGTGAATGGTGAATGGTGAACGGATCTCACTGTAGTGAGATCAATGCGTTCGCCACAATCGTCGTGAGAATTATTAGCAGCAAGCTGGAGGCTAGTACAAAGATTGAAATATAACGTTTGATTTGATAGGTGCGAGCCCCTAAAACTATGGCGGCGCACGCCGTTACGGCCATAAAGACAGCCAGAGCATAGATATCTATTGGCTTGCCGCTTTGGTAGCTGGCACCGCTGATGTTTGGCCGCCAAGCCACGATAGTGGTGGGGTTTTTGGAAACGTCGAAACGGAATAATATCAAACTGACTCCCACTACTAACATAACGGCTATGGCCGCAGTCAGAAGAAGAACCAGCCGGTCGTGAAAAAATTGCCTCGTTGTCTCCATAAATTCAGCCCAAAGTCCCAAGCTCAAAGCTACTTGCCATTAGATCTATTTTACACCGGATGGGGCGGACTTGGTGCGGATAGCGGGAGTCGAACCCGCATCTCAACCTTGGGAAGGTCACATTCTACCGCTAAACTATATCCGCCTGGAGCCACCTCGGGGATTCGAACCGGCTCCTTGAGCTTTACGAATCCCGCACCTTTTTAGCCTTGGAGCCGATAGGCGGATTCGAACCGCCGACCTTCACTTTACGAAAGTGCTGCTCTACCAGCTGAGCTATATCGGCATAAAAAGGTGCGGGACTACCAACTGAGCTAAGGTGGCACTTTTCCATTCCGAGTATAACAAAGTTATCCACTGGCCATTGCTGTTAAAACGAGTTAATATTTAACCAATGAATCCCGTTAGACCTCCAGAAGACGACCGGAAATTATACATACGTCATGAAGCAAGCACCGGGTTTCAAAACGCCAACCAAGGTATGGAAGTTAAGTGGAGTCTAATGGGATGAAGTTCAAGAGGGTGCTACTTAAACTTTCCGGCGAACAGTTTGCTGGCGGCCGTGAACACGGTATTGACCCCAATTTTGTTAACAATCTTGCCAAAGAGTTAAAATCGGTTATTGATAAAACTAAGGCCGAAATTGCGATTGTCGTCGGCGCCGGCAACTTTATGCGTGGCGCTTCAATTGCCGGTCATGGCGTGGATCGATCTACCGGTGATTACATGGGTATGTTAGCAACCGTCATCAACGGCATGGCCCTGGTTGAAGCCCTCGAAACCAATGACCAAGTAGCCAGACTCCTAAGTAAGCTCCGGGTAGAAGGCGTGGCCGAACCTTATATTCGCCGCCGGGCGCTGCGGCATATGGAAAAAGGTCGGGTGGTAATTATAGCCGGTGGTACAGGCAATCCCTACTTCACTACTGATACGGCCGCCGTCAATGCAGCATTGGATTTAAAATGCGATGTGACGCTTAAGGCTACCAAAGTTGATGGTGTTTACGACAAAGACCCGACCAAACACGCCGATGCCAAAATGTATGAAGCTTTAACCCATTCCGATGCTCTCAAAAACCCGGACATTAACGTTATGGATAACGCCGCTATATCTCTGGCCATGGATAACCGCATGCCGATTGTCGTCTTTAATCTAATCCCCGGCAACTTGCTCAAAATCATTGAAGGTCAAGCCATCGGCACCAGAGTTTCGTCTACTAATTAATCTCAAGCCGGAAGGCTACCATGATAACTATTAAAAAGGCTAAGTTGCCGCTCAAAATTTGGGCCGAGCGTAAGGATTTGGTCGGCTATGATGAGGCCATTGCCCAAGCCGTTGATTTGGCCAATCATCCCCTGGCCCGCCAGTGGATTGCTCTGATGCCGGACTTTCACATTGGCTATGGTATGCCGATTGGCGGCGTAGTCGGCACGGTTGGTGGTGTGATTCCTAACGCTGTGGGCGTGGATATCGGCTGCGGCGTGCTGGCGGCTCGGACTAATTTGAAAACAAGCCGCTTAAGCCGGCCAAAACTGGAGGAAATCCGACTTAAAATCCACAAATTAATCCCTGTTGGCTTTAAGCATCACGGCCGGCGGCAGAATCATCCGTATTTAGATACTCCAACCGATGATCCGGTGATTAAGACTCAACTGGCGTCGGCTGATAAACAAATCGGTACGCTTGGCGGCGGTAATCATTTTATTGAAGTTCAAGCCGATGAAACTGGCCAAGTTTGGCTGATGATTCATAGCGGATCGCGCAACTTCGGCAAGCAGGTGGCCGATTATTATCATAAAATCGCCCTTAAATACACGGAGGCCAAATCGAATTTGCCAAGCCGCGATCTGGCCTACATTCCCAAAAGCAAACCGCAGTATCAGATGTATCTGGCGGCCATGAATTACTGCCTTCATTTTGCCGAGGCTAGCCGCCAGCTGATGCTCGATCGGATAGTTTCGGCCTTCGCAGCCTGTGGCTTGCCAATCAAAATTGAGGAGCAATTCGATATTCATCACAACTTTGCAGCGCTCGAGAAACACCATGGCCAAAATCTGCTGGTTCATCGCAAAGGCGCGGTTAAGGCCGAAGGCTTGCTATCTATTCCCGGTTCCATGGGTTCGGCCAGTTATATTTGCCAGGGTTTCAAGCCGGCTGAATCTTTTAATAGCTGCTCACACGGCGCCGGCCGAACGATTGGCCGCCGCGAGGCCAAGCGCCGCTTCAGCCACGAAGAGGCCGTCAAATCCATGGCCAAAGTTGTTTACCATGTGCGGCACGGCCAGTACGACGAGCTACCGATGGCCTATAAAGACATTGACCGAGTCATCAAACTGCAAGCCGATCTAGCAAAGCCGCTCCACAAACTCATTCCCCTAGCCGTCGTCAAAGGCTAATTCCAGTACTAAAGTCGGCTAGTTTTGCTTTTTGACCTCTGTTTCTGTTAAACTTACATCTGTTCTGGGCTCGTAGTGTAGTGGCCTAACACGCCTCCCTGTCACGGAGGAGATCGCCGGTTCAAATCCGGTCGGGCCCGCCATGATGCAAAATCAAGACACCCCCTTAGCAAGGGGTGCTTTAATTTCGCATACCGAGCAAGCTCGGCTGGATTTGAACCTCATCGACTTACTGACACTAGGCGCTTTCATATTAGTCAGCTATCACCAACACACGTTTATATAGCGTGAACTCGAAGTGCCACCGGCACTTCTCGGGTTCAAATCCGGTCGGGCCCGCCATGAAAAGTGAGTCACCTTTTTGGTGGCTCGTTTTTCATTGTTGGGCCCAGCGATTTGAAACGGCAACGAGCGAGCAAAGCGAGCGGGCCGGTTAGCTCTGCGCGGTAGCCAGAGCGCTATCCGGCTTGCCCCGCACTAAATCCTGAGCGGAGCAGTCGGTAATCGGATTGCGGAGCTTCGAGGTTTTAGTGTCGGGGTCGGGCCCGCCAGACTAATTCCTAGTTGCTAGTTACTTATTGCTAAAAATGGACGTAGCTGCGGACCGGTTGCTGTTTTTTGAGCTCTTCAACGTAGAGCGAAATATCCTTTAGATTAAAAGAGATGTGCTGGACGTTAATGGCGCTAGGATCACTGCTAGTAAGCTTAACAATTTCCAAAGTATCAGGTCGGTCAATATCCAGACGGCTAGCGACTATAATGTCCGAATAACCACCGATCTGCATTTTATATAGCTGGTCAATTACCTCTGGTGGAACATTGGGATTAGTCCTAGTGATGGCAAAGCCATAATCGCCGCCGGCCTCGCGAGAAGCTGCATCCTCTGAGAACTGTTTAGCGACGGCCGCAAAATCGGCACCGGCTTTCAACTGGTCAAAAGCGGCCTTGGCTTTGGCTTGGGCCTCAGTGTCGAGTCTTGCCTCAACCTTCTGGGCCAGCATTTGATTCTTGAGATCACGCTTAAAATCGGCAACCGACCAGCCCCAATAATCACGCAGCACATCGGCAAAAACTTTGTTATTGGCGCCCAGACGATTCTGGTCGCGAACTACCGCAATTCGCAGGTCGACCTCTTTATCAGAAACGCTCAGACCGTGTTTTTTAGCCAGTTGTTTGATATAAGCATTGCTGACAACTTTTTCCAGCGCCTGTTTGCGGTAAGTATCTATCTGGGCCTGGCCGCCAAATTTGTTCTGTTGCTGAGTCTGGTAATAGTGAATGTAGCGGCGCAGCTCAAACAAATAATTTTCGTACTCTACGAATGATGAGCCGGCTTTGGCTATCGGAAATGGCACGACTTGGGTAACGCGGTACAGAAAAGTATTGTGTTGATAGAACTTATAAAGCGCCAAGCTGGTATAAACCGCAAAGGCAATAATGGCCACCGCCGAAATTATACTGGTGATAACTACCACGCGGTGTTTGGAATGCTGCAGGGGGTAGATGTATTTTCGGGCGCCGGATAGCACTTCCTCGCGGTGCTCGGCAATGCTCTCAGAAGTGATTCGCGGCACATTTTCCAAAGTTAGCGGCTCATCGGGTTTGCCCGACAGGTTAAGGCCGGCAGCTTTCTCGGCCACTACGTCAGTGACTTTTTCCCTAACCTTCTTGACCTTTTTGATTCGGCGCTTTATAAATTTCATCCCGATTAGAACCCACTTAATTTATAACCATAAGGGGGCAGCTGAATATATGTGCATGCTTCAAAACGCATATTAATAATATTGTAGGTCTTTTGGGCTCTAACGGGATAGACCCCGTTAGAAGTCTGATTCGCTTTTAGCGAATCAGAAGATGTCTTTGAAATACTACTTCTAATCGGGGTCATGACTCAATTACGCGCTGGTCATCATCAGACCACGGTCTAACGCTAGCGTGGATACCCAAATCTCTCAGAGCGTGCACCATCTGCTTCTGGATCTTCTCGGGGTGGTGCACTTCATGTATCACCAGGTCGCCCACGTAGGTTTGTACTATTATCGTACCATAGTGCAGTAGTGTCTGTTCCAGGCCAACTATCTGGTAATTAATCATCTGAATTTGTTCTAAGGAGATATCTACCACATTGACTTGCAGCAAGCTGCGGGTCTGCTGAATAAAGCGCTTGTCGGTCATGATGTAAACGCTAAAGTACCAGCGTACCCACCACGGGAACATCAGCAGAGTGGCTAGTAAAAAGCCGAGGCCGAGGCCGCCAAAAAACCAACCATATGTTGGTTTGATAAGCGCCGGAATCATGCCGGCCAACAGTCCGAGCGATGCCAGAATCAGGCCCTTGCGCATCGTAATCGGGTGTTTGCGGAAGACTATTAAGACTTCTTCGTCCTCAAACTGCTCTTTGAAATATCTGGGCGTGGCGGCTGCTTTTTTTTCTGGCTCGGTCTTATCCGCCGTTTTTTTGTTCATGGCTATATTATAGGCGATTAGGCTTTTAGGGCTATAGGGTTGTAGGTTACAAGTTACAGCTTTAGAATAATGACGCGCCCATAGTTCAATGGATAAAATAACTCCGTCAAATTACCCCACAAAATAAATTTCGTGGGGACCCCGATATAATTAGGCACATGGCCCGGTAGCTCAGTGGATAGAGCGCCGCCGTCCTAAGGCGGGCGTCGTAGGTTCGAATCCTACCCGGGTCACCAGAGAAGTTAGAGGCGAAAACTGCCAGTGGTAGTTTAAGTTTTCCTTGCTTGGCCGAGCGAGAAACTTTATTTTCGAGCAAGCACTAGGATAACTCGAATCCTCTCGGGGGCACCAGCTACATCACACCCGCTGCTAAAATGTTTGCTCCAAGCTAATGATAATCAAAACCACAATCGTTAGAAAGAAGGCCAAAAACGCAAATACAATAAAACTTAAACCTTTCTTGATAGGGCTCGCTTGAATTTTATTTTTTCTAAGCTTATCCCAATATAGAGCTATAGCAAAAACATCGATAATCGCTAGTATGGTAATAAATAGAAAGGCCCAAGCCCAAAACACACTTCCTTCATTGGGCATGGTTGCAGATAATATTGCCGCCCCTACGAGACTAAGGCCCCCCAGAACGTTAGCGAACCACAATTTGCTTATCCTTCTTTGAGGAAGTGGTTGGCTTGGTGTAATATTTGTTGGGTTTTCAGGTGACGAATTTGACTGCGGATTCATTCTTATTTAGACCAATATTCTATTGGGTTAGGTGTTGATGGGCGGTTTTGTAGTCAAATAGTTCGGCTTCGGAGAACCAGTGGCCAATCTCTTCTTCGGCTTCTTTGGCATCGCCGGAAGCATGAATCAAATTGGGCAGGCCCCTATCCTTTGCATTAGCATGATCCACACTCATATGAGCGTAATCACCTCTGATGGTGCCGGGCGCAGCGCTTTTTGGCTCGGTGTGTCCAACCATCTTTCTGACCAAGGCAATAGCTTCGATTCCTTCCAAAACAACGGCGATTACCGGCGAGCTTGTCATAAATTCAATATTACGTTTATATGGATCCTCGCCAACGCGGCTTTTGAGCCCGCTAATTGTCTCGTAGTGATGATGATAATATTCTTCATCCGGATGAATCATTTTCATGCCGACGATTTTGAGGCCGGCGCGCTCAAAGCGCATGATAATTTCGCCAACGAGGCCACGCTGCACCGCGTCGGGTTTTAGTAGTACAAGTGTTCTTTCCATAATTAACGTAATTGTAACAGATATAAACCGCTCGTGCTAGAATTGAGCATATTTTTTGTTCTAACGACTTATTCTCTAGCCTGACATATCTATTCTCCTCTGTTCTTTCTCCCTTCCTCCCCCACACGCATTACAACACCCCCGCTTCATTGAAACATTTAAATATTTAAATGTTTCAATGGAAAGGATCGATGTGTATGCAGTCTAGGCTTGTTATTGTGCGACGTGTGAGGTATGCTCAAAGTGTAATCGTTATAAAATCAAAATGAATTACCGCAGCCGTAATACTCGATGCTCCGAAATAGAATTTTCTATTCTCTTCTTCGTTCGGGGATTACAGCTGGGCGAGCGACCAAAATAAATTATGCAATACGACCAAGCTGTTGAAAAATTTCTGGAATACATGGAGCTGGAGCAAAACCGCTCAGCCAAAACCATCGAAAATTACAGCCATTACCTGACCCGCCTCAGTGACTTTGCCGGCGATATCAAGCTCAAAGACCTCGACGTTGAGCTTATTCGCAAGTGGCGGCTGTGGCTTAACCGTTTAGGCACCAATACCTCTGATGAGCTGGGCAAAGTTACCCAGAATTATCATCTGATTGCTTTGCGCAGTTTCTTGCGCTTTTGCGCCCGGCGCGGTATCCCTGCTCTTTCCGCCGACAAGATTGAGCTGGCCCGCACTACTCGGCCGCAAGTTACCTTTTTAACGCCCGAGGAGCTAGATAGGTTGGCCTCACAGTCAAATACATCAAAACTGGCTGGCCTGCGTGATCGGGCCATTATTGAGCTTTTATTTTCCAGCGGCCTGCGCGTCAGCGAGCTTGTCAATCTAGACCGTGACCATATTAACCTTAAGCGGCGAGAATTTATGGTGCGCGGCAAAGGCCAAAAAGACCGGCCGATTTTTATTAGCGAGGACGCCGCCGATTGGATTAACCATTATTTGGAAAAGCGGCAAGATAATTCCAAGCCTTTGTTTGTGCGTTACAGCGGTAGTAAAAAGGCCGATTTAACCGGCGATTTCCTGCGATTGACGGCCCGGTCCGTTCAGCGAATGATCCAAAACTACGCCCTTAAAGCCGGCATCACCAAACACGTCAGCCCGCATACTTTGCGCCATTCCTTTGCTACTGATTTATTAATGAACGGAGCCGATTTGCGCTCCGTCCAAGCCATGCTCGGCCATTCCAACATCGCCACCACCCAAATTTACACCCACGTGACTGATCCTCATTTAAAAAAAGTGCATGAGCAATTCCACCGAAAAACTCGCACCTAAGATTTAGAGAGATTTAGTGCAAACCGTAGGATCCGAGGCGTCTTCGAGATTCTCTATAAGCCTCAAGTTCGACATTGGTCCCAAATGAACCTGTCGCTGGCCGTTCAACTTTTTCATTGGTCGCAACACGGGTTGATTTAGGCTCATGGCCAACATGCGCATAAAATTCATCATAACTTGGCGAACGAGTTACTGCGCCGCCAATTCTTTCTAAACGTGGTCTTGGTATTTGTCGCTCATCGTCAGAAGCTTGCGAGAGCGCCTCTGGAAAAGCCATAAGCTTTTTATACCCCTAAGCGACCTCTAATGCAATAGCTAACTCAAAAAATTACCGCCAACCGCTTGCCTCAAGATTAGCCCGGTAGGGCGGCGCAGACCTCGGGGCTGGGATACCAAGTTAGACCTCTGACGTTGCT
>MGCV01000038.1 GCA_001790575.1 Candidatus Saccharibacteria bacterium RIFCSPHIGHO2_12_FULL_47_17
GATAAAGTTTTTTGAAGGTAGGCTGGAGGGCAGTGTAGCAGACAGACCTCGTACTGATGACGGTTTTGGCTGGAACCGAATTTTTATTCCGGCCGGACAAACCAAGACTAATTCAGAAATGGTCGAGGAAGAAATGCTGCGTTATTCACTGCGCACGGCTACGGTCTATCCACAGCTCAAAAAATTCCTACTTAGCTTCTAAACATCATCCACGAGAGATTACTACTGCGCAAAACTCAATATCCATAATTTTGACATATGTCAGGATTATGGACACTTTTGTTGTGGCAGTCTTATCGACAGGGATTGACATTAAAAAAGCATAAGCGTGTAATTGAGGCAGGCTTCGCGCACCGGGCCCGTCTCTCGCCTTTTGTTCGCAAAAAGATGAGGGATGCGAAGATAAAAATAAATATTTATAGGAAACAAATTTCGCCCGGGCCCACGGGTGGGCTGCGCGAAGCCCCAAGCTCCGTCCCAAACGGGGCTTTTTGCTTTATTATCGTATTTGTTGTAAAATATATTCATGCCAGAGAAAAGAACTCATGACAGGTTTAGACTCAGAGATTTCTGGACCAACCCCACGACAGGCGACAGAGTAGTGGAAAATGATGGCTATAAGCGAAGTAGACTGCAAAGTGGCCTTGGGGGTATTGCTATGGGAGCTGCTTGGGCTGCTGCAGGTGAAGTTTTATTGGATGATAGGGTATTTACGCTAGGCTCTGGCGTAGTTATGGGCATTGTCATATACAATCAACTTCGTGGTAACAAAGTTCGAGATATCTGGCAGGGAATTACAGCACGTTTGAGACGGGAATAACCTTATAATTAAAGCATGGGGCTGTAGCTCACCTGGTAGAGCGTAGCATTCGCATTGCTAAGGTAGGGAGTTCGAGTCTCCCCAGCTCCACCACTCGATGCAGCGAATAAATTCGCCTTACTCGTGGTAAACCAAATTAAAGCATATGCTTGAGGCGGTCTTTCCAGGTGTTCTTTTCGGCCTCGCCGCCACAACTGCCGGGGTCTTGGGAGCCGTTGTACTGCTCGGCGGTTGAGGCAACAGTTTCAAATTCTTTTTGCAGCACTTCTTTGTTAGTCGATCCAAAATCAACTAACAGCCTGTCTTTATTACCAATTACTCGGCCGACGATATTATCTACCTTCTCGCCATTGAGCATAAAACTTACCTTGTTAGCAGAATCGGCCAGCCAGACTCGGTCTGGCGTACGAATAATTTTTGGATCGACTACCCAAGCCATGTTCTGGAAGAATTGTCCCCATGTGACCGCTTCGTCTTCAATGTGAACGACATCATTGACCCTATCATGCATATGCGCGCGGGCGTATGGTGTCATTTGGTGCTCTGTTTCGCCAGTACAGCTCTCGCCGCCAATATAGTAAAAAATATCCTTAAATTCTTCTCTTTGACCATTCAGAAAAACCGCAAAATTAGCGTGATAGTGAATACCTTTGTCTGGCTGATAAGTAGCAAACCTTATTCCAAGAATTATTAAAATGCCAACAACTAGACCAAGCCCGCCGGCTACCAGAAATTTTCTATTTAATTTTCTCAGCATTACCTTATTGTATCTTGGCTAACTCACTTATTAGAACCTCATTTTGAATACCCATCTTCGGGTCGTCAAGTGTATAACGAACAACGCCACTTTCATCAACTATTAGATAGGTATGTCCTGGCTGACTGCCACGATGCATTGATGATGGTAGCGAGAGCATGCCATAGTTTTTGGAAACCTGTTTGTTGGTATCAAGTAGTATCAGGCCTTTGCCGAGTTCTGGCATTTTGGCAACGGCTTGCGACCATTCATTGGCTGTGTCAGTCACAATCGACGCAGTCACAACCTTGTCGGAATTAAGATCAGGCAGGGCTGCCATTTGGTTCCAACAGGCCGGGTAACACATAATACCCTCGTTGAAGAAAAGTATTAACTTTTTGCCTCGCTGCTGATTAAGGTTGAAAAACTTACCGTCATAAGACATCAAATTAAAATCTGGCGCCGGCTGGCCGACCATTGCGGCAAGCGGCTCAGGCGTTTTAGTTTCTTTTTTTCCGCTATCTTTTGTCAAGCTGGCCCCGGCGAACATCAGTCCGGCAATTAGGATTATGATAATAATTAGCTTCTTGTTCATTTGACCTCCTCCTTAGTTGCCTGCTGGTAAGCTTTCCAGCCGATTAACAAGAACAGAGCAATAAACAAAATTGCCCAAGCGACATCCGGTATTGAACTGGTCAGTCGGTCAATAAAGCGAGTGAGGCGGGCGGCTAACAGGTTGATTTGGAGTTGATAGCCGGTTCCAAAAACATCAGGATTAAGGCGTTCGTAAATTAAGATAAATAGGCCAAAAGCGCTAAAGACGATGCCGGATACTAGATGTGACAAACTTATTGAGATTTTACGACCAAATAATGAGTAGTTGACGCGCCGCTTGAGTGATTCAAATTTTTTAATAACCTCAGTTTTGTCAATTAAGACGGCCATGATAAACAGCGGTATCACCATGCCAATAACAAATGTCAGGGCATACAGACTGCCTAACCAGATTGATCCCGGTAGAACTGATAGCGCCAAAACGCCGGCCAAGACCGGTGCGCAGCAGGTGGTGGCGATACCGGAGAATACGCCCAGCACGTAAATCGAACCGAAATCATATTTTTGTAAGCGAGGATGAACGTGCACCGGTAGCATGAAGGACTTACCTAACAGCATCGCCAAGCCCATCAATAACATAAAGACGCCGCCGATCGTAAAGAACAGGCTATGGTTATCTGCAAAGAAGCTGCCGAGCGCGGCGATGCCCAAGCCCAGAGGCAGAAAGATAGTCAGGATACCGAGCGAATAGATGAAGGTCATCAGGAAGATTTTGGTTTTGGTTCGAAAAACAGAAGCTAAATAAGCAGGCAGTAGCACGCCGATACAACACGGCGCAAACAGTGCCGCCATGCCGGCAATGAAAGCGGTAATTAGTGAGGCGGCAGCGACTAACTCCATAGCCTAGAGATCCTCACAGCACTTAGCTAAAACCTTGCCGATGGTTGTCTTACCCGGATCGTGGCGATAGGCAAAAATCCCCCAGGCCATCAACCATAAAACAGCCAGTAACCCAAAGACCGTAAGTTCAACATCGCCAGCGATTAGGGCATAGGCAAGAGCCGTCAATGTTAGGAAGAAGGGTAGACTGAATATGCGTAAAGTTTTTGGTAACTTACGATAAGCCAAATAATAGATACCGGTAATACTTTGGCCAATTAGTAGCGCTAACAAAATCTGATTGCTGAAATTTCCACTTTTATATAAATACAACAGAATCAGCCAAACCGAGGCAATAGCTACACACAGAGCGCACAGCGGCTTTTTTATTACATTTTTGAGGACGAGACTGGCGATGAAGATCAAGCTGATAGCGAGAAAGATATAAAACATTAACTTCATGCTACATTAATGCATAAATATATTCAAGTATTCGCATATAAATATAATTGTGCTATTATGGTGGAGTGTATCAGCAGATCATCGGCCTAGAAGAAGAAACTTTTAAAGTTTTGGCCAATCGCAAACGGCTAGAGATTTTGCGTCTCTTGAAAAACCGTAATTTGAGTGTTAATGAGATGGTGACTATGCTCGGCATGCGTCAGCCAAACTTATCGCAGCATCTGACGCTGCTGCGCCAATACAAGCTTGTCAAAGTTAGTCGTCAGGGGCAAAAGGCCTACTACTCACTAGCCGACAACAAGATTACAAAAGCTGTCGAGATGGTTTATCAGTTCTTGCAAAGCCAATATGGTTTTAATGATGAATTTCCCGCAAAAATACTGTTTCCGATTGTTCAAGATATTGTCTGCGGCATGAGACTAAGCGCTTCGGAAGCCTTTGATACTAAAGATTACGCTGGACAAACCTATTATTTCTGTGCCAGTGGCTGTCATGAAAAATTCGTTAAAAGTCCTAGCCAATATATGAAGCGAAAGGAAGTGGTCAGTGGATCACGGGCATAGCAAGAGACTAATAGTTATAAGTTTGATTGCAGCTTTGGCGGCACTGGTGTTAGCTAAGCTGTTTGAAATTGATGCACTGCTGTTGCTGCTATTACTATGCCCTATCATGATGATAGTAATGATGGTCAAGATGGGCAATAATCATAAGCATTAGATAAGGAGAACATAAGCCATGAAACTTACAAAAAATAAACTAGCAGGCGCTTTTGCCCTATCAACGGCGGTACTCTGGACTTTGTGCTCGGCGTTGGTAGCAATTTGGCCGGATTTTTCCTTCAAAGTTTCCAAATGGTGGCTGCACGGTATGAACATTGATAGTTTCGGCGAGTTTAACCTAAGCTGGAATAACTATCTATCGGGCGGTCTGACGCTGGTTATTTCGCTTTGGGTTATAGGCTATGTTCTAGGCTGGAGCCTGGAGCTTTTCAGCAAGTCAAGCAAGTAGTAAAGGGGGCTAGCGATCATGATGGGCGAATCAAACTGGGGACACGACATGATGGGTGGTTACGGCCTAGTCGGCACCATTTTGTGGGTTGTCATTTTAGTCGACCTAGTTTTGCTAGGTATTTGGCTATTTAAAAAAATCCAAAAGAAATAATGAGGTCATTCAAAGAATTAGGCTATTGGTTGTGTTGGTTAATCTTGGCGATTCTTTTAACTCTAGCAGTCGTAAAAATCTAAGGAAATCGTATGGCGAAGAATAGCGATTTAATAAAAGCAAAGTATCGCGTTTGGCAGGCTTCATTGTTTGGAGCTACGGCGATTGCTTTCGGATTAGGTATTTTAGTAGCGGATTATTTTAGTAATAAAATAGCTTGGACTGTCATTATTTTTGGTGTGCTGCTACACGGTTACGGGATGTATAAGATGTATAAGAAATAAAGCATATGGATCACGAACCCTATCATGAAGACAATGAACCATAATCAGCCAATTTACACTTGCCCGATGCATCCAGAAGTCATTCAAGATGGACCTGGTTCGTGCCCCAAATGCGGCATGTCGTTGGTCCCACAGGCAAAAAAACCCGATGTTGAGCGCCCATCTGCTGAGGCTAAAAAAGACGAACATGCGGAGCATGATAAGCATGCCGGCCACTCCGTTGCCATGTTTCGTGACCGATTTTGGTTAAGCCTGGTTTTGACGATTCCGGTTTTGGCCTATTCGGAGACTATCCAACAATGGTTGAATTTTAGTCCGCCGGTCTTTAGCGGCTCACGCTATATTCCGTTTGTCTTAAGCACAGTTATTTTTCTTTACGGCGGCTTGGTTTTTATCAAGAGCGCGTTTGGCGAATTGAAGGCCCGCCGGCCGGGGATGATGACCTTAATTAGCTTGGCTATTTCAACAGCCTTTATTTACAGTGTGGCTGTACAGTTCGGACTTTCGGGCGAAGCTTTCTTTTGGGAGCTGGCTACTTTAATCACAATCATGCTACTAGGGCATTGGCTGGAAATGGCTTCCATTAAAAAGGCCCAAAGTGCTTTAGATGCCATTGCCAAACTACTGCCGGATAAGGCCGAAAAATTGGTAAATGGCCAGCCCCAGGCGATCTTAGTCAGTGAATTAAAAGTAGGTGATTTAGTTTTGGTGCGGCCGGGGGCGGCTATGCCGGTTGATGGCGTGGTGACGGAAGGTACTTCATCGGTTAATGAAGCAGCCATTACTGGTGAGTCCAAACCGGTCAGTAAATCAGTTAATAGTGAGGTCATAGCCGGCACTATCAATCAAGATGGCTCGCTGACGCTCAAAGTTACTAAGCTAGGCGAAGACACGGCCTTGGCCGGCATCATGCGTTTGGTAGCCGAAGCAGCGGCTTCCAAATCCAATGTTCAAGTTCTGGCTGACAAAGCGGCTTACGTGCTAACCATAGTGGCTATTGCCGTGGGCTTGGCTACTTTTTTGATTTGGCTGCTAACCAAAGATTCCGGCTTCGCCTTGGAGCGAAGCGTGACGGTGTTAATTATTGCCTGTCCGCACGCTCTGGGTTTAGCCATTCCGTTGGTGGTGTCGATCTCGACTTCGCTATCGGCCAGTAATGGTCTGCTGGTACGTAAGCGTTTAGCCCTGGAATCAGCCCGTCAATTGGATTGGGTGCTGTTTGATAAAACCGGTACTTTGACTCGCGGCGAACACGGCGTGACTGATATTTGGCCGGCCAAAGGTTACACCGAAGAAGATATCTTGCATCTCACAGCTAGCCTTGAACAGAACAGTGAGCATATCGTTGGTAAGGGTATTGTGAAAGAGGCTCGAGATAAACATGTACACTTGGATAAAGTCGAAGAATTTGCGGCTCTGCCTGGACTTGGTGTCAAAGGTAAACTGCACGGTAAAGATAACTTTGTAGCAGCAAGTTATCGCTATATCAGCGAACATAAGCTGGCTTTGCCTGCCGAGATTCAACAGCACAGTAAAAAAGCTGCCCAAGAGGGCAAAACAGAAGTCTATCTAATTAAAGATGGCAAACAAGTTATCGGGGCCATTGCCCTGGCTGATATTATTCGTGATGAGTCCAAAGCCGCGATTGCGGCCTTGAGAAAGATGGGTTATAAGACGGCCATGATAACCGGCGATTCACAAGATGTGGCAGATTACGTGGCCAAACAACTCAATCTTGATCAATACTTTGCAGAAGTTAAACCCCAAGACAAGTCCGCCAAGGTTAAGCAGCTTCAGGCTGGCGGCCAAAAAGTGGCCATGGTGGGGGACGGTATCAACGATGCGCCGGCCCTCACTCAAGCCGACATTGGCCTGGCGATTGGTGGCGGGACAGACGTGGCAATCAAATCAGCCGATATCATTTTGGTCAAAAACGATCCACGCGACGTCGTCAAAGTTATCAAGTTGTCCAAAGCCACTTACGGCAAAATGAAACAAAATCTGGCTTGGGCGACTGGCTACAATGTGGTAGCCATTCCGCTAGCCGCCGGCGTATTGTATAAAGCCGGCATTTTGTTAGCACCAGCTCTGGCCGCCGTTTTTATGTCGTTATCTACAATCATCGTCGCCCTCAACGCCCAACTCCTCCGCCGTCTCCAACTCAACTAGCCATAACAGGGATATTTTTGTATAATTATCCCTGTTCTAAACACAATTTTGCAAAATCGTACTTTAGCAGAGCTTTGTAAAATTGAGAGGAGGAACGTAGCACTAAGCCGAAGCTTTTGACTACAGGCAAAACGAGGCAGACGCATAAGTTACGACGAGGGGCATTGGCGCAGCTGGCTAGCGCGCTTCCATGGCATGGAAGAGGTCAAGGGTTCGAATCCCTTATGCTCCACCATTTTTCATAGAATTTCGTTAGAAATCCGATATATTTCTAATTCACTTAGGTGTATATTTTAGACATAAATTGGAGTTTGAATGGAGCAAAAAATCGTCAGCCCGATGGCACCTGAACAGCCGCAACAAGTTCAACCGGTGCCGATCTCCAATCCATCTGGCCAAACCAGTCGGTTGAAAGCCTTTTTTAGAAATCCCAAGAAACTAGCCATCATTGCTGGGGTAGCAGTTTTCCTAATTGGCGGGGCGGCCGCGGCCTACTTTAGTAATTATTTACCGAACAAACCAGAAAATAGGTTAATCTCGGCTCTGGCTAATGCCGCTAGCGAAGAAAAGGCCACTATTGAAGGAACTGTTAATGGTCAATATATCCAGGATGGCTCCAGCAACGAATTCGACGCTTCCTATAGCCTGGTTGCTGACAATGATAACTTGGCCATAAGGGCCGAATCGAAGATCGCCGGATCCAACTACGCTGCCGAGGTTCGTCTTATTGGTCCCAGCTTGTTCTTTAAAATTACCGGGGTCTCCGCTAGCGTTCTGAAAGAACTATATCCGTCTGCTAACACGCCGCTTTGGACCGAAATTTTTAAGGCAGTAGAAGGCATCAATAATCAGTGGTACGAATTTGAACAGACACCGACCGAATCGGACATCAACTGCCTCAATAGCGTCAATCTAAAATTAGGTGAAAAAGATAAGCAAATCGTCAAACAGGCCTTTAAGCAAAATCCGCCGCTTGTCATAAAAAATACCAAGGAAGTTACTGTTGATGGTCAGCCGGCAACCAAATTCGAAGTGACCACGGCCGACGGCAAGAAACTAAGAGGCTTTGTTGACGGTGTGGCCAGCACTAGCTTTTTGCAAACTATCAACAAATGCGACACAACCGGCAAGAGCTCTCCCCAGGCCATACGTGACGAAATAGACGAATCTACCAAATCGAGCTCTCCATTTTCTATCTACATAGATAAAGACAACAAACTGAAAAAAATCGAATTTGACTATAAGGATAATTACGGTACTGCTAAATTGGTAGCTAACTTTAAATGGGGCGTTGGCTCTGTCAGCAAACCGGAGGGGGCTAAACCCGTCCAGGATCTGATAAATGACGTTTTTGGTGCTAGCTCACCCGATGAAAATATATTTGATGAAAGCATATTCAATGATGTACAGCCTGATGCTTTGTTAAACTGACATCTGAGTAAAAAACCCAAAAAACAGTCAATCGATTAGCGTAAAATATAGGCATGAAGCAGATCAGGCCCATGCCTCCGTTTACCTTTCGCCATTCGCCGTTCACCATGCGTTTTCCGTTTTCCGTTTTCCGTGATCAATGGTTAATGGCTAAAACATTGAAAATTGATAATTGTAAATTGATAATTGCCTCCGAAGGAGGCTTGGTATGAACGTTGTAGTCAACGGTCTAATGACTAACTACCTCAAAGTTGGTAGTGGCCGCCGAGTAATTATTTTATTACATGGCTGGGGAGATAGTTCAGCGACTTTTGCAGATTTTGGTCGCAGGCTTGCCAAAAATTACACTGTTTTAACTGTCGATTTACCGGGCTTTGGCGCCACCCAGGAACCACCCCGGCCTTGGGGCGTTGATGACTACGCCAATTTTGTAGTCACTTGGCTCAATAAAATCGGCCAGAAAGATGTTTACGCCCTGATTGGGCATTCCAATGGCGGCGCCATCGCTATTTCAATGCTTGGCCGCAAACTTATTAAATCGAAGAAGTTAATATTGATTGCCTCCAGTGGTATTCGCGATATTTACAAAATGCGACGCGTGATATTACGAAGCGGCGCCACCATTGCCCGGTTGCCCTTGAAAATTTTGCCAAAGCGAACCCGAAACCGAATTAAAAGGCGAGCTTACGAGGCTATCGGCTCGGATTATATGATGATGCCGGAGCTCGATGCCAGTTTCAGACGACTTGTTAATCAGGATATGCAAGAAACAGCTACACACATCGACACTCCAACGCTGATAATTTATGGCAGCGCTGATGACACTACGCCGCTCAAATATGGGCAACTATTTAAAGATGCCATAAACCAATCGAGACTAGAGGTAATCGAGGGCGCCGGTCACATGATCCATCAGGAGAAAGCTGAAAAAGTGGCAGCCCTTTCAAAGGACTTTCTAAATGCTTAAATCACTGGTTTATATGTATCGGCTGCGTTTTGCAGAAACGATTATTTATATGTTGCAAGCAACTGAATATGATGTCAAAGCTTACCTACGGTGGCTGTGGAGAGTAAAGGATTTTGAAAAGGTCAGCTATAGAAGATCGCTTATCAAAACTCGCCGTTCATCGATGCTGCTTTTGGCAATTAAGCTGGGCATGTTGGTGCAATTCGCTGTAGCCATAGCCTGGGCTTCCTTGGCGATCAAAAATAAAGAGCCCGCTGGAATATTTGCGGTTGATTTGTTTCTAAGTACCCCCTTAGTGTGGTCCCATTTGGTGGTCCTACCTTTAGTATTAGCCCGATGGTTCTGGGTGCAACCACTCAACCGGGTTGATGTGGGGCGCTCAAAAAAAAGCTTCCAAAAACACCGCGCCATAAAAATCGCCGTGGCCGGCAGTTACGGCAAAACGACAATGAAAGAGATTCTGCTGGTCGTTTTAGCCGAAGGCACAAAAGTCGCCGCCACGCCGGCTAACAAAAATGTAGCCATCAGCCACGCCCAATTTGCCAAGCAACTGGAGGGCGATGAGGATATTCTGATTGTTGAGTTTGGTGAAGGTGCGCCCGGCGATGTAGCCGGATTTGCCCAGACTGTCAAGCCGGACATCGGTATCATTACTGGACTAGCCCCAGCCCATCTGGATAAATACAAAACACTGCAGCGCGCCGGCGAAGATATTTTTTCGTTGGCGCAGTACCTAGACGATAAAAACGTCTATGTTAATGGCGAGAGTGAGGCGCTTAAATCTTTTATCAAGCCCGGACATCAATTATATGACGGACGTCAGGCCGCCGGATGGGCTATAAAAGCTGTCAAATCATCAATTAACGGTCTTAGTTTTGAGATGACCAAAGACGGTAAAAACCTAAAAATCAAGAGCCAGCTAATTGGCGAACACCAGATTGGGCCGCTGGCCTTGGCAGCTGCCCTGGCGGATAAACTTGGTCTCACTAAGGAGCAGATTGAAAAAGGTATTTCCAAAGTCGAATCATTTGAACACCGCATGCAGCCTCGACAAGTGGACGGCGCCTGCATTATTGATGATACCTACAATGGCAATATCGATGGTATGTTGGCCGGCTTAAAACTTCTCAAAAGCCTGCCAGCTAAACGCAGAATCTACGTTACGCCGGGCTTGGTTGACCAAGGTGCTGAGAGTGCAAAAATCCATCGGCGCTTAGGCGAGGCAATTGCCGGCTCCGATGCCGATCTGGTAGTACTGATGAAGCATTCGGTTACAGATGATATAGTTGCTGGCATCAAGCAAGGAAAATTCAAAGGTGAGCTAAAAATCGAAGAAGACCCACTTAATTTTTATACCAACCTTGATCAATTTGTGGCCACCGGAGACTTGGTAGTTCTACAAAATGACTGGCCCGATAATTACAATTAATTGTGGATAATTGTATTGACTAATTGTAGTATCAGACTATATTAAGATATATATGCGAACAGTTGCAATTATTTTCGGCGGGCGGTCCACTGAACATGACGTCTCTATAATTACCGCCATTGCCTCTGTTATTAAACCTCTCGAATTAGCTAAACAGTACAAAGTTGAAGCCGTTTACATTGCCAAGGACGGATCGTGGTATTGGGATGACAAGCTCAAAGACATTCAACTTTATCAGAGTGGTGAAATTGATGAATTTATGCGCCGGGCGGCTAAAGTCCACCTGTTATTCGACAATGGTCTGACTTTGGTTAAATCCAGCCAATTTGCCGGGCGCAAAATGTATAAAAAAATCGACATCGTCTTTCCGGCCATGCATGGCACTCATGGTGAAGACGGTGAACTGATGGGCCTGTTGGAAATGGCTAACGTGCCATATGTCGGTTGTGATTTTAGAGCCAGCACAGTCGCCATGGACAAAGTTTTGGCCAAGCAGGTAACGCAGGCATCGGGCATCAAAAGCCCGTCATACATCTGGTTCCGTTCCGACCAGCTGTCTAAGCCGAACGAGCCGTTGAACCGGATCAAAGATTTGAAGTACCCACTGTTTGTGAAGCCAGCGCATCTAGGTTCGAGCATTGGTATCTCAAGGGTCGAAAAAGAATCCGAGCTGATGAATGCTCTGGAGGTAGCCGTCCACTATGATGACAAGGTTATTATCGAGGAAGCCGTGCCGAACCTCATCGAAGTAACTCTGCCAATTATGGGTAATGATGAACTGAGACCTGCCTTACTCGAGCACCCACTGACCAAGCCCAAGGATTTCTTTGATTTCGATACCAAATATATAGGCGGCGGTAAGAAAGGCGGGAGCAAAGGCAAAAAAGGCGCCCAAGGCTATAGCGAAATTCCAGCCAAATTACCAAAGGAGCTTTATGATAAGGCCGAAAAAACCGCGCTGGATGTTTACCGAGCTTTGGGCTGCAGCGGCATTGCTCGAGTTGATCTGCTGATTGATAACAAAGCCGGCGAAGTTTATTTCAACGAAGTCAATCCACTGCCCGGCGGCCTTTATGCTCACAACTGGCGCAAAGCCGGCGTATCAAACGTCGATCTGGTAACTAAACTAGTCACTTTGGCTGAGCAGAAGTGGCAAGCCAAACAAAAACTGACTACCAGCTTCAGCACCAGTTATTTAAAGCAGTTTTAGGTATGCGAGTAAACATTGTCCATCCGGGAGCGGGGGAACTTAGCTACGAGATTAGAGGGATTGTCGATTTCGCTCAAAAGCTAGCTGCGACTGGCATTGATATTACTTGGGAAAATATTGGCGATCCGGTGGCCAAAGGCGAAGAGGTCCCAAAATGGATAAGAGATATTGTTAAAAACGCGGTAAACAATGGTAGCCGCTCGTACGCTTATTCGCCGACCAAGGGGCTAAATGAAGCTAGGGAATTTTTAGCGCGCCAAAGAACTAAGGAAACCGGCAATACTCTTAAACCAGATAATATCTTGTTCTTCAACGGTCTTGGTGACGCAATTAATAAAACCTACACCTGGCTTAATCCGGTGGCGCGTGTTT
>MGCV01000039.1 GCA_001790575.1 Candidatus Saccharibacteria bacterium RIFCSPHIGHO2_12_FULL_47_17
GCACCAACTTCACCATATTTTTGCCGGTCAATATAGTCTGCTTCAAAGGCCCTTGGAAAGCCTTTGGCGTACTGCCCATGTTCTTCTAACCGATCAACAAAATGTTCATTTATACCATCAAGGACATCTACGATTTCCCAAATTGCTTCCTTCGGAGTGACTCTCAATCCATCTGGAAAACTCTTCCTAATGCCAAGTTGGTCTAAGCGCTGATTAATTTGGGGACCGCCGCCATGTACGATTACCGGACTAAAGCCGAGCCTACCCAAGCGGGCTATAGAACCTACACAGGCTTCAAGCATATTTAGACGGTTGAGAACGCCTCCGCCAACTTTAAGAACCATAAAACTGGCCGGGCCGTGCTCGGCAACGTGCTTGTCAAAAACAGCCAGATTGTATTCAGCTTCCGGCAGATCTTTTATTAAAGCCTCCCGGGCTTCCGTTCTCATAACCGCTCCAGAGTTAGGAATATTACAATAACATATTTTATGGTTTCACGCCAGCCGTTAATGAACGTGAGTTAAAGATCCAGTTCCAAAGTTAGGCACTTGACCCCAGCACCAAAATCTTGATGCTCCATAATCTGATTGCAGACTACTTAAGCTCAGGATTTGGTGCGGGGCAGGCCCCGCCGCCCATTCGACTATGCTCAGGGTGTCGGGCTAAAGGTCTAACTCTAGTGTTAGACACTTTACCCCTCCACCGGATTTGCGGAATTCTAGGATCGGCGTGCCGATGACTTCAAAGCCGGTGTCGCGATATTTATTAAGCAGACTGACCGAAGCGTCGCTGCAAATTATATTGTGCCCATCGCTAACGGCGTTAAGACTGAAGCCGCGGGCTTCTTCCGGAGTCGCTTCAATTAATTTGGGCACGGATTTTTTCAGCTTTTCACGGCTGGCTTCGTCAATAGCGCCGGGGTAATAGGCAACTGTTTGGTCGTCAAGCACGGCCAGCGATGTGTCCATGTGATAAAAATGAGGGTCAATAATTTTGAGGCTGATGACTTCTCGGCCAAAGTAATCCTCTAATTCTTTATGGGCTTCCGGCGTGGAACGGAAGCCTTGGCCGGCGATGATTTTGTCGCCGAAAACTAGGGTGTCGCCGCCCCCTTCAAAGAAGCTACTGGCCTTCTTCAGTTGGGTGTAGCCATTCTCCAGAAACCACTTTTCAAACTGCTCGGTTTCGGGTTGGCGCTCCGCGTAACGGAAATTGCTGAGCATAACTTTGTCGCCGATGATCGTGCAGCAGTCGGTGGCAAAGACCATGTCTGGCAGGCCTTTGACAGGTGTTATTTGCTTAACTTCCCAGCCAAGCTGCTGGATGTAAATGTCATGCAGCTTTTGCCATTGTTGATGGGCGGTCAAGTCCGAAGGCTGATCGTCCTGGTGCATCCAAACGTTAATTTCATATTCGATATCAAAATAATCCGGCGGACACATCAATATTTGTTTCGGCATTTCCTAGATTATACAACTATTGACAAATATTAAGCTTATGGTACATTTGGCTTAAGACACTTAAAGAAGGAAGCGAAAATGACTCAATCAGCTCGGGAAGCATGGGATGGATTTGAGAGAGAAGAAATCGATCGTGTACAGTCAGCTGCTCAATTTGAAATTGCGCACCTTAATCCCTTAGTAGAACTTCAGGGAAGTTCTACAGACTTGGATGCTGTTCCTGATGAGGACCTTAGAGTTTCTGAAACAGATAGTCATGGGGTAGAACCTTCTCCTGCCGTAGGAATTGCCCTTAAACGGCATCGGATGCGCGGTGTGGTCAAACGATTCCAAACACTCGTGCCGAAGGATGAAGAGGGGCGACCGGAAGTAAAACCGTTTAGGCACGATTTAGTTACGAAGAAACTCATAGAAGCAAAAAAATCTCCACCGGAAGATAGGCAAGGTCGGCCGATACCAGATAAACGCCCAAGAATTCTAGCAAAAACTGTAAGAGCGGAAATAGATTTGAGAGGGCAGATTTAATGGCTTTTTATGAAGCGTGTAATGATGAAGGTGCAAGATGTGTTGACGGAGTTGCGGTGCCAGTTGAATTTTTAAGAGGCCGGATACCCAAAGGATTTCATATAGTAGAAATTGATGGTGTGTGGCCGGTTGATGAAGAGGCTTTTGGTACTGAGGAAGTCGGCGCTCACGCATGGGAAGAAATGTTCCATCACCAACAATAAAGCCTAAGAAAATCATTGACAGGGAAATTGGCACTCGGGTATTATGAGTGCTAGAAAAAACAAGCTAAAAGTCCCGAGCTTAAAGCTTTAAGCTTTCGGCTTACGGCTTTCAGCTGGGAATGACTGGAAGGAGTGAACATGGCAGTGGATTCGACAAACTCACCACAAGTAAAATTGCAGCCATTAGCAGATTGGGTGGTAGCCGAAGGCGAAGAAGCCGTCAGCAAAACGGCCAGCGGTATTTACTTGCCTGATAAAGCCGCCGAAAAACCTAAAGTCGCTAAAGTCCTGAAGGTTGGCAAAGACGTCAAAAGCGTGAAGGCCGGCGATCGAATTGTCTACAAAAGCTACAGCACTACCGAGGTTAAGGTTGGCGGCACCGAGTATATCCTAGTTAAAGAAGAAGACATTCTGGCAACGGTGGCTTAGTAATGTTCAATGCTCAATTATCAAGACTCAATGAATGCTCAAGCAATCAATGCCGCAATGCATTAAATCATTTTTTCATTGACTATTCATTGACAATTGAACATTTGTCCATTGATTCATTAACGACTAAAAGGAGTTTTTAGATGGCAAAAAAAGTATTTTATGACGATGATGCCCGCCGCCGCGTTTTAGGCGGGGCCGAGATTTTATACAACGCAGTTCGGACTACTATGGGTCCTAAAGGCCGCAACGTGGTTATCAGCAAAAGTTACGGTGCGCCGACCGTCACTCATGACGGCGTGAATGTGGCCAAGGGCGTGGAACTGGACGATGTTGATGACGAAACACTGGGCTACAAAGTCGGTAGCGAGTTAATTAAGCAAGCCGCAAATAAAATGAACGACGTGGCCGGCGACGGTACGACGACGGTCACAATTTTGACCTATCACATCTTAAATGAAGCCAACAAATTGATTGCCGCCGGCCACGACCCAATGCAGCTGAGGCGCGGACTAGAAGCTGCCGCCCACGACGTGCTGTCTAAGCTAGGTGGCCTAAGCGAGGATGTTGCCGGCAACAAAAGCCGGGTGGCCGAAGTAGCAACAATTAGCGCTGGTGATTCCGAGATCGGTAATTTGATTGCCGAAGTTATGGAAAAAGTCGGCAAGGACGGCGTGGTGACTGTCGAAGAAGGGCAGGGCCTGCAAATGGAAAGTGAAGTGGTGGAAGGCTTTACTATGGACCGTGGCTACGTTAGCCCCTACATGGTGACTGACACTACCCGCATGGAGGCTATTTACGACAAACCAGCCATCGTCATAACTGATCAAAAAGTCAGCTCGGTTCAGGACTTTCTGCCGATGCTGGAAAAACTGGCTCAAAGCGGTAAGAAAGACTTGGTTCTGATTGCCGATGAAGTTGAAGGCGAAGCTCTAGCCACATTGATTCTGAACCGGCTAAAGGGCGTCTTTAACACGGTGGCCATCAAGGCGCCGGCTTACGGTGACCGCCGCAAGGAGATTTTGGAAGACATTGCCATCTTGACCGGCGGCGAAGTGATTTCTGAAGAAAGTGGTATGACGTTCGAAAACGCCGATGTGTCGGTGGTTGGCTCGGCTCGGAAAGTCATAGCTACTAAAGACGATACGACTATTATCGAAGGCGCCGGCTCAGCCGCTGCCATCAAGGCCAGAATTGCGCAGATAAATAAACAAGTTGAGGCCGCCACGAGCGAATACGACAAGGAAAATCTGGAGAAACGGCGTGCTGCGCTGTCTGGCAAAGTGGCCGTCATCAAAGTTGGCGGTGCCACCGAGACCGAAATCGAGGAGAAAAAATTCCGGGTTGATGATGCCGTGGCCTCTGTTAAATCGGCTCTAGCCGAAGGCGTAGTGCCTGGCGGAGGCATCACTTTAGTCAACTTAAGCCAAATGATTTCTAGCGACGATAATAGTTCTCAAACAGCCGGCGCTAATATCCTCAAAAATACCCTATTAGAACCGTTTAAACAGTTGATGGTTAACGCCGGATTGAATGCCGAAGCCAAGCTGGAAAAAGTCCGCGAGGCCAAAGCCGGCATGGGTTTTGATGTCAACCACCCAGATAAGCTAGTCAATGTCAAAAGCTCCGGTATTGTTGATCCGACAAGGGTAGTCAAAGAAGCCATTCAAAATGCTGTTAGTATTGCCGGCACCGCCATGACCATGGGCGCGCTGGTTAATGATGTACCCGAAAAAACTCCTCCTCCAGCCATGCCAGCTGGCGGTATGGATATGGGCATGTAGCCCTTGCACTAAGCCAGATAAGATTGCACAATTGTCAGGTACTTAGGCAGGCATATTAGTGACTATCCAACAAGACGCTGAACAATATTTAAAAAGCTTTGGTATGGCTACTGGCCTTTATTTTCCCGAAAGCTTATACCCAAAGGCTTTCAATCTTGTGATTCAATTCGGACAAATCGCAGTTGAAGTTCAGAAAAAGGAAACATTTAAAGAGCATCCTCATGCTGCAATCATTGATAAAATAGGCGATGTTTCGCTAAGTATAGCAGTTGATCTGATAAACAAAATTCCCAGAAGCGAACTGGCAAAACTTGAGGTGCAGCGACGCAAGTCATTGTTAGGCAGAGATGGAAAAGCCAGCCGGACCGACAGGCTAAAACTTTCAGCCGAAAAAAAACCATCCGCGAAGAACAAGAGCCATTTGGTCCTAGATGCTCTGGAGATTTTCCTGGACCGACCACTGAGATATGCCGATTTAGCTAGAGTTTTGTATTTTGAGGAATATGGCCTAAAGGGCAAAGGTACAACGTCTTATTTGGCTAACAAGGCCGGGATGTTAATCAACGGCTCGAAAACTATCCGGATAGGTTTAAAAGAGCGGGGCATGATTCTTCATAGGCTCCAGAAACCAGACACAAAGGCTGTTTATTTGCTTTGCACAAGGTCGAGAAGAAGATTTGACCATCAAGATCTAGACCTGCGCCTGCGACCAGCAGAAGACGAGCTCGTCGAAGCTGGTTTGGCTCTGGGGGGTCAACGCCCGATAATCCGGCCCGAATCTAAAACCTATACACCAAGTCCTGTTGATGACGATCGTCAGTTAGAAGATCGGACTCAGCCTGGAATTGATATTTCTTGGGCCCTGCTCGAAGCACAGAGAAATCAGGAACGCGAAGACATCAGAAAAAAGTCTGAGGAAGAAATAGCGATGTGGAGAGAAGGAGAAGTTGCCGAAGCTCTGACAACGAAAAGAGAGTTTTCCCGACAAGGCATGTATGTAGATTGGATTGTAGAGGCCTTGGTTGCTTTGAGCGGACGAACGGTGGCCTTTAAGGACCTTGCCAAGGTGTTGTATTGGGAAGATTATGAATTGCTTAGTTCAGTAGTAAGAAACACACGAGTCAATGAGACATTTAGAGGAGCCTCTGGCAAGATTGAAAGGGAGTTGGCCAACAGAGGGTTCAAGCTTTTGGAAGCTCGTACAGATTCTGGCCAGATCAGACTTCTGATCGTGCCGACTGATAGCGACCGAGATCATACTGCTATGTCTGAGACGGACAGACCTAATGATGCAGAACTTGAAAGAATTGCCACAGTGCAAAGACACAACGAATTTTTGTTGAAGCAACAAAAGCAAAAGATAGAGCAAAACCGCAAAGAAGAGAAAAGCTTAGCTAGAAAAGCGCTTGCTAACAATAGCCCACCGGCTAGAATTGCCGAATTCTTATATCGCAATATTGACCAGCAGTATACACTGGCGGAATTGGTTGAGGTGGCGTTTCCAAACAGTGGGGAAAGCTCTGCAGTTTTAAAACAGAAAATATCAAAAATTCTAAATGACGGCTCAGTCCATAGGAGGATTAAAGAAAAGGGTGCCGCTCTAAACAAGGAGATATTCCGACAACCTTATGAAAGTTGGGATACAGTTGCATTAAGGTGCATAGATGAGAATGCAACTGAAGCTTATCCAACTAATGATTCACCGCACGAAGATGATAAGACATTGTTAGATCATGTGGCTGTGCAAGCTGAAGGCTCCAGAGCAACGACATCTTTATTGGAGAATCCAGATATTTTTGTCGAGGATTCCAAAGAAGCTTTGAGGCTCACGGAAAAGGAATCAAGGTTAAGCCAAAAGCTTTTAGCAGGGGAGTTACTTACGGATAATCGTATAACCTTCAATCAGACGCAGACAACCGTACTACGGGCTCTTTCGGTTGGGCTAAGCTTAGAGGAGATAGCTGAAAAAACGCACATTTCATCGGGAAAAATAGAAGCAATGCTTCAAGCTGCTCAAGAGCGACTTAGCCAGATCGAAGCTACGGATGGGGTCGATAATACAGGTGGTGAAATTGGTGTTCAAAAACTCGAAAAACACTTAGCTAAAGGCATGCTAATTCTTAAATCGCTATCTGCTGGAATAAGTGTCGAAGAAGTTACAGGGGTGGCGGGTGTAAGTGCGACTGAAGTAGAGCGAATAAGCAGGGAATCGAAAATCGCCTATAGAGCACTCGCTAGGCGTTGAGAAAACATAAGTAGTTTTTTTAAGTTGGTGGTGTACAATTGTGCTTGAAACAAACATTAATCCTGCGGCCAGAGCGCAAAGGCCGCAGGATTTTTATTAATGCGAACGTGTGATCGAAAATACTATTGAATAGCTCTTATAAATATGGTATAACTTCTGAAAGTTTGGAGGTTAGTTTATGAGTCCGGCAGATGAACCTGACGAGACAAAAGAACCGGAAATTACCAAAACTCCGGAACCGATAGTCGAACCAACACCGCCGGTGACGGTTGAGGACATCGCTAGTTTGGAAGAGCGTCGCGAACGGCGCTGGCTAATGCTGATTGTTTATTTTTTGATGGCGCTGGCTGTCGCCATTTTAGTCGTCTTTGGCGGCCGCTGGGCATACCGAGCTATAACTCATAAGGATAAACCAGCTACCACTAATCAACCGGCCGGCAATAATGTACCGCAGCAGCCTTCACCGACTCCAAGCACCCCAGCCACGCCAACTCCACAACCCACAACTACTCCATCGCAAACAACTCAAACGACTCAACTGCCTAACAACGGCCCCGGCGACATAGCCGCCATATTCATCGGCACAACCGTAATCGTCGGCGGTCTCCACTTTATCTACAATCTGCGCAAACAAAACTAAAGAATAGATTTATAAGCATCATTTTTATTAGTTATTCATTTTCAAAGTATGTTATAACTTTGTTATAACAAATGAGGAAAAGCGATGGTTAGAAGAATAATTAAAATAGGCAACTCTGATGGCATTACCATCCCGGTGCGAATGATGCGGGTTATGAAATTAAAGGTTGGGGATCAGATAGAAGTTGTTATAAGCGAGACCGGTGGAATAGCCAAAAATATTGAACTTGCCCAAGACCTGCACAAGTTAATCAGATAGTCCCTTACCGTCACTACGTTATAACTTTGTTATAACGAACTAGGTGATGAACTTATAGAGTTAGAACAAAAAATTTAGGAAATAAAATTAGAGACAAGTTAGCTTATTCTGCTTGTTTTTACTTATTGTTGATTGGGTTGGGCTTTTTGGGTGAAGTAGTTTATTTCGTTTACCACATCTAACAAAGCCTGGGCGCGGACCTTCTCGTCAGTAATTGCGTTGGCAGCCTCGTAGGCATTTTTGACAAGCTCCGGGTTATCCGAGGCCTGAAGTAGCATCATCATGGTTTTGAATTTATCCTCGGGCGTCTGTTCGAGCTTATCGATTAACGGTGTCAAATTCTGAAGAGCTTGTTGCTTGATGCCCAAAAGATCATTGGCTTGATCGGCTGACACAACCGGTGTGACCGGCGCTGGCTGATCGGCCGTCGCAGCGGCAGCCTGCGTGGTATTGGCGGGGGCATTGGCTGGCGTCGGTTCGGCAAAAACCGGCGGTGCGCTAGGCATGGCTTGATTAGCAGCGGCTGATTGACCGGAAGTGTCGATGGATAAATCGTATGGGTTGATCATTGGATCGACTGGCAGAGCAGCGGTTGGCGCGAAAACCGTACCGGTTGAACTAGCCGCCGTATCTTTAGCAGCAGGTTTTTGAGCCTTGGTATCCGTGGCCTTCTTATTGTCCTTATTCGCGGCTTTGCTGCCCTGATTTTGGCCGTCGCCTGTGCCGAGCATTCCACCCCCTAAGCGCCCTATGGCGCAATTATCATTTCACAATTCATAATTTTCAATGAATTGCCAATCTTCATTTCTCAGTTAATTTTAAGCCATAAGCATTTAAAAGCAAAACAATGGCAAATGGTAAATGGGTCAATGAATGTTAAATGACAAATGAAAAATGTAAAATAAGATTGTGTTAGACGATCTCAAATATATCCACCAAAGGGACGGGCAGGATGCATTGGGCATTGCCGAGCGGCAGTGGCAACAACTGCTGCACAAATTTGCCTTTGACAGCTCAAGCCTAAAGGGCAAGACTTTTGACAGTATCGTTTACACTGGCATGGGCGGCTCGGCCCTGGCGGCGCTAGTTAGCAAAAGCTGGCCGGGTTACGATTTGCCATTTGAGGTTTGCCGCAGTTACCATATTCCGGCCTATGTTTCGCCAAAAACTTTGTTCATTGCCGCTAGCTATTCGGGTAATACCGAAGAGACGATTTCGGCCTTAGCTGAAGCCGAGGCCACCGGCGTGGTGGTTGTGGTGATTGCTGGGGGTGGCAAACTTAAAGAAATCGCCGACGCCAAAAATTACCCATATCTTGATTTTCCCAAGGTTGTCCAGCCGCGCTACGCCTTGTTTTATAACTTAAAAGCCATTACCACGATTTTAGAAGCCACCGGTCTTTGTCATGGCAATCCGTCCTGCGAAGCGTTGGAGACGGCCGCCGAATTCGTTAAACAGTCCGTTGCCGATTGGACCGCAGTGGTGCCGACCGAGAAAAATCCGGCCAAGAAATTAGCCTTGGAGCTGGCCGGCAAATCAGTGGCTATCTACGCCGGACCGATGCTGGCTCCGGCGGCTTATAAATGGAAAATAAACTGCAACGAGAACGCCAAAAATGTGGCATGGTGGAACGAGCTGCCGGAGTTTGATCATAATGAACTGACCGGCTGGACTTCCCATCCGGTAGATAAGCCTTATGCCATCGTTGAATTGCGTAGCAATCTTGAACACCCTCGTGTTCAAAAACGTTTTGAGGTTGGCGAGCGCCTGCTTTCTGGCCGTCGCCCAGCACCAAATATCGTCCAGGCCCAAGGCGAAACACTATTAGAACAACTGCTGTGGACGCTAGCTTACGGCGATTTTGTAACTATGTATCTGGCGCTACTGAACAATGTCGACCCCTCACCAGTCGACCTTGTCGAAAAGTTCAAGCGCGAACTCGGCTAGCAGCCATGAAAAAAATTTATGCTGATTCCATCAGCCAAGCGAAAAGTTATTACGATGGCTCTACAGATGTAATTCATGATTTGTCCCATTCAGAGCGAGTTATCGATAATGCGAAGGATATTGCTGGACACTTGGACTATAAGGACTTGGATTTCTTGGAACTGTGTATATATTGGCATGACGCTGCGCGAGCTCAAGGTGTTGATAAAGGACATGAAGAAGCTGGAGCCATCCTAGCCCACGATGACTTATTAAACCGAGGCGCTGACGAGGAATTAGCCAAGCGGGTTTACGAGGCAATCCGGTTTCATAAAAGTTCGGATAAGCCAAACACAATTGAAGGGAAAATTATTCGCGATGCCGATAAACTCGAAATATATTCTCCTGTCCGGTGGCAAAAATGCCTGCAAGCCGGCTGGAATGACTATTACCTTAAAGAATTACAACTGACAATTGGCAATATGCCCAAATACCCAGGCGTTTTCACATATGAATACACCAAGCAGCTATACAAAAAACGACTCAAAGAATTTCAAAATTTTCTTGAATCCGTCAAATCCAAACTCGGCTAAGCCTCTGTCCGATTTGATAATAATTCATAATTAGGGTATAATATCAATATGGTTCAATCAGGCGCTGCTGAGAGATCGCCCACGGAATTCATCCCGATTCCGATACCAGACGGTGTTGGTGTCTGTTCAGTTACTTTTGAGGACAACGAAACCATCCATCGTTTTGGTGTGACAGAGATGTTTGAAAGAGATGTTCCTAAGTTTGAGAGACGAAGTTTCGGTCCGCCGTATGTCCCTGGAACAATAATTATGTATATGCCAGGATGGCTAAGGGTTTGGGTGAAGAAACAATCTTTATCACCGGAGGAAATAAACCGGATCGGATCACTATCCTCGGATCTCAATAGGAGCTCGATGATTGATGATTTCCTGGGTGATGTATCCAAAAGAACGGAAGGATTAACGAAAGATTTGACTCCATTTATATTAGGTCGACAGCCTTCAACGGAGTTCCAGCGGTCAACCGACGATTTAATCGCAGATTTGATTGCCGACTTCGGCATTATCTTAGAAAAAATAAAATCGGGGCGCCCCCAACCTAAAGCCAGATTTGACGAGCTCGTCATGGAATTGGACAGACTCGGCATCGCACTCATTGATTCCGAGGTTAGTGGTGATTTCCCAATTTCTATTTTGGCCAGAGATAGAAGAAACAAACAAACAGAAATTGCCTAGGCGCGTAAAGCATCAATCGGATGCTTTCGGGCGGCCTTAAGCGCCGGCGCGGTGCTGAAAATAATGCCGACCAGGACTGAAATACCGGCGGCCAAAATAATTACCGGCACGTTCACAACCGGCTCCAATGAGGTGTAGAGTCGTAGCAGTAGATTTATTACCAGAGCCAGGCCAATACCCAACGCTCCGCCAATTAGGCTAAGCACTAGACCTTCAGAAAAGAACTGCATCAGGATTTGGCGATTAGTGGCGCCAACGGCTTTGCGAATGCCAATTTCCCGCGTCCGTTCCGACACGCTGGCCAGCATAATATTCATAATGCCCACGCCGCCAACCAGCAGCGAAATAGCGGCAATACTACCAATAAAAGCGGTGGCGCTATTGATGACGCCGTTAATCAATTTGAGCAGTTGATGCTGCTTTAAAATCGTGAAGTCCTCGGCCCCTTGATGCGTTTTAAGTAGCACCTCATGAGCTTCTTTGATGGCTTGGTCCGGGGAAGCATTTGGGCCAGCCTGGATTAGAATTTGCAGCAAGTTAGTTTTGCCGCCAACAATTTCTTTGGACGGTTGGTAGGGGATCAGCACGGCCGAGTTAAAGTCCGTCTGAGCCGCCACCAGTAAGCCTGTACTAGAGGGGTTTAAAACGCCGCGGACAATAAAATCTTGACCGGCGACGCTTACCGAATGGCCAATTGGATTAAGCACACCGTAAAGTTTGCCGGCGACGTCCGGACCGATAACAGCCACTTTTTCGTTTGCAGCCTTTGCATCAAAAAAATCGCCCAAGTTGGTGGAAAGTCCGAGCATTTGCGGCATCTGCGGCCCGGTGCCAATAACCGAAATATTATTAAGCTCGGCTTCAGTTGACGTAGCGGTGCTGGTGACAAAATTGACCGGCAGCACGGTTGGCAGGGAACCGAGTTTGGAAAGCGCTGCCACATCGTCGTCACTAAGAGTGCTAGTGTTAAGTAAGGCAAGCAGGTTAAAGCTGGAGCCGTCCGGACCGCTGACTAATTTGCCGGGTCTGATGGTAATAACATCCGGACCAAGCCGGCCGATTTGACCGATAACTTGCTGTTTGAGCCCTTCGCCCAAGCTAACAATAGTTACCACCGAGCTGACACCGATAACAATACCCAGCATGGTTAGAGACGAGCGCCAGCGCGAAGTCCGTAGGCTGGCAATGGCGGCTTTGATATGGCCCGTCCACATCAGAAAACTCCCCTAGGAGTTTTAGTCCCCAGTCCATAGTCCCTAGTCCTAAGCTTTTTAACTAGCGACTGACGACTAGCACCTAATGACTGATTTGCCGATTGTATCATCGTTTGACCTTTCTGGCTCTCGTTCTAACAAGTCGTTTGCGCCGTGTCTTCACTTTGCGTTTCTTGGGCGTGCTTTTGAGGGCTTTGTCGGGAACGTCCTTCATTAGTGCCGAAACACCGGCCACCACATCTATCGGCGTAGTTTTGCGCCGCCGCAGATAAGTTAGAAGTGCCCCCTGGGCGATATCACCAATATCAGTTTCTTCCTCTTCAACTATTGTGCCGTCCTTCATATAAATCACCCGGCTAGCATAACGGGTTAGCTCCGGATTATGGGTGACCATCAAGATGGTATTGCCTTGGCGGTGAATATCGGCCAACAGCTCCATGACAACTTTGGTGTCGTGGCTGTCTAGATTGCCAGTTGGTTCGTCGGCTATCAAAATGCTAGGGCTGTTAATAAGCGCCCGGGCAATGGCTGCCCGTTGAATTTGGCCGCCAGAGAGATGTTTGGGCATGTAATATTCGCGCTCCCGGATGCCGACCCGTTCCAGTATGTCGCTGGCTCGCTTCATCCGCCGAACGGGCGTCATGCCGCGGTAGGCCAAGGGCAGAGCAGTATTTTCCAGCACATTCATGGTCGGGATCAAGTTATAAAACTGAAAGACAAAGCCAATCTGGTCGCGGCGTAATTTGGCCTGCTGGTTGGATTTAAGTCCGGCCGCCGGCTTGCCAGCCAGCAGGTACTCGCCGTGAGTCGGGCTATCCAACAGGCCAATGATATTCATAAGCGTAGTTTTGCCGCAGCCGGACGGGCCCATGATGGCCACGAATTCGCCCTTTTCCACGCTTAAATTGGCCTCGTCTAATGCCAGCGTGGTGGCATCGCCGAAGCCAAAAAGCTTGGAAACTTCATTTAATTCTATAAGGGCCATCTTCACCTTAAATTTAAGCTGTTAAAAATAACCCCACCCAAAACATCAATAGCAGAAAGGCTACCCCGACCTTTTCTCTCGCTAGCTAGTTTACTCTCTATATTTCGCTTAAGCCAAAAAAATAAGTTGTAAAAATTTCAGACTATCGGCTCGGAAATAAATTGGCGGAAGGGGAGAGATTCGAACTCTCGGTACCGTTGCCGGTACACAGTCTTTCCAGGACTGCCAGTTAAACCGCTCCTGCACCCTTCCTGACTACTAAATTGTATACTGAAATCGTGACATTCTTGGTCTACATTTTGGTTTTGTTCGGGGCCTATGCTCTTGGCCGTATTGGGCACGTTTTGGTAGGTCACCTGAATAGTCCCCATCACTGGATTTTAGGCATAATTTCTCTGGTTTTTGGCATCGTTTATCATAATTACGACCTTGGAATCTATTTGATTTTATTTGGTGTCGGACACACCACTAGCGACCTAAAAGATATGTTGGAACTCAAATTTTGGGGTTGCGACGAACCCGGACCGAAAAAGTTCTGGGGTATTGATTAGTGTGAAATAAGTTACAAACGGTCATGGTAAAATCTATGTAGATGACATTTCGCAGTTCTGTCCGTAAAAATCAACAACTCAAAGCAAAGGAGGATGAAATGACTGATAAGCAACAGATAAAAGAAGTTGTTACAAGTGTCGCACAGCTACAAGATCTTAAGCAGTGGGAGCGGCTGGAGAGTTATTTTGTCCGCAAACCCTTTGTTGATAGCAAATCAATTAACGGCGAAATGCCGGCGCAGGTTCCCAAAAAACGACTGATTGACAGCTGGCGCCGGGAAATCGGCACCTATTTTTATGCTACCCGTCACTTTATTAAGAAACTGGCTGTTCGAATGTTGAATTCGCGCCGCGCCAAGGTCTCCACCACAGTTGAACATGTCCACTATGTGGCTGATCGCGGCGACCGTTACGCTTGGACGGTCCGTGGCACAATTGATTACATGCTGATTAAAACTACTGCCGGAACGTGGAAGATTAGTCAGATGATTTTCAGAATGCATGATCAAGCTGTCCGTCCACTAGCCGCCTAGCAGTTGCAACTTTTATTAGTGCTTAAGCTAAAATAAAAGAGTGAATCCCGTTAGAGGCCCTGAGGGCTTATACTAATCATTGTACTTATGCTAAACACTCAAATTTTGATTGTCACTAAAAGGGTATTAGTTAGGGCTCTAACGGGATGAATGTATTAATCGTCTATGCCCACCATGAGCCGAGTTCATTTACCTCGGCGATGAAAAACTTGGCCACCGAGGTTATAACTCGCCAGGGACACACAGTGGTCTTAAGCGATCTTTACGGACAGGGCTTTAACCCTATAGCCCAAAAATGGGACTTTATAACTATTACCGGCGAGCATTTTAATTACATGATGGAGCAAAAACACGCTGCCCGCTTGGACTGGGCCTTTTCGCCGGACATTGTGGCCGAAATTCAGAAAGTCAAAGAGGCAGATTTACTTCTGGTAGTTTCACCAATTTGGTGGTTTAGCGTGCCGGCGATTTTGAAAGGTTGGTTCGATCGGGTTTTAGCCATGGGCGTGGCCTGGGATGGTGGCAAAATTTATGAAAACGGGTTGCTGCGCGGTAAACAAGCCATGCTGATTGGGGCAGCTGGGCACCCAGCCGAATATTATCAGGAGTCAGGTGTTCATAAAGCTACGCCAATCCAAATGTTACATCCTATTAATCACGGCACATTGGCTTTTTGCGGTTACAACGTGCACGAGCCATTCGTAGCCTTAAATATTTTAGGTGCTGGCGACGAGGACAGGGTCCAGATTCTACATGATTTACAGTATCGCCTCGAACATATGCTTGATAGCCCCCAATGGCTCATCCGCTACTAGGCTCAAGTGCAGCACCCTAGTTAGCGGATGGTTTTATTTGTGGAAGGCTTTATGAATCCTGATCAGTTGGTCGAACATTTTTTGGAGGCTCTCATTCGAGGCTTCGCTTGGTTCTTCGCCGGATTCGAAAGTTCGTGCAAATCTGACAAAGTGAATAGCATTAGCCACATTGACTAGACCAAGCTCGATGGTGATAGAACGCAGCTGTTCAATCGCTCTGGCACCACCAACTCTACCGCCGTAACTGATCAGCCCTACCGGTTTATCGATCCAAGGATTACCAACGTAGTCAAGGGCGTTTTTTAAAACTGCTGGCGGACCATGATTGTATTCTGGAGTAACTAAAATAACCGCATCGGCTTTGATCACCCGCTCGGCCCAAGCTCGGCCTTCCGGATGCCTGTAATCTTCCGGTTTGGCGATGCTGAAGGCGTCAACTGGTTCGTCGTAAAAGGGCAGGTTAAGTTCGCGCAGGTCAACAAAATCGATACTAGCGAACCGCTTATCTTGCTTAGCCTCCGACTTGACCCAATAGGCAACTGGACCACCCTTGCGTTCTTGTCTGGTGCTGCCCCATATTATCATTAATCTCATGTGGTCTCCTTACAGCCTGTTAACATCTATGCCATTTATGGCAAGCAGTTTCCGGTTGAGTATGTAGCTTTTGCGTGTAATGTACTTGGACTCAATAACAATGCCGGCCTCAACCAATTTAGCTAGATGATGACTCATGGTTGGCTGACTAAGCAGGCTTTTGGCACACAGTTCGCCGCCATCCTCACCCCGGGGCTTGTCCGCTAATTTGCGCACCAGGCTAAGTCGGGTAGGATTGGCCAGTGCCTTATAAATTCTGACAGCCGGATCCTTTGTCTGGATTTTTTGTTGTCCTATCATTTGCTCCTAACTTCCTCCTCTACTTCCCTTTCCCTCGATCACACATTGAAATATTTAAATATAGAAATGTTTCAATAGAGAGGATGAAAATATAGTATGGAAATGTGTGGTTGATGTCAACGTGAGGTCGATGTAAATGGTGATTCGTGATAGGGCCAATCGTAATTCCGCTGTTGGTTAATTTCTTGACGGCCTAAGTCCTATATAATGCAGCTATGAGTCCCGTTAGACTCCACTTAACTTCCGTAGCTTGGTTATCGTTTGAAGATCGGTGCTTGCTTCGACGTGCTAATAACCTTCAGTCGTCTTTTGGAGGTCTAACGGGATGAATTTGAGCGGGGCGGAGAAGCGGTTTTTGCAAGCGGCTATCATCATCAATGCACTTTGCCTGGGGTTGTTTTTACTGCGCTATTTAATAACCGGCACCCCGCGCTATTGGTTTATTCCGGAAAATATCTTACTGGCTTGGCTGGCCTTATCGCTGGCTTGGCTTCTGGTGCGCTATTTAAAAGATCATCGATGGCTAAGCTGGCCGGCGCTGGGCCTAACCCTACTTTGGCTGGCCTTATTGCCGAATACTTGGTACGTGATGACCGACTTTATCCATATAGAAGATACCGGTGAGATTAGCCAGCTTTATGACATTGCCTTAATTAACACACTCTTGGCTTCCGGTTTTTTGGCCGGTTTTACCAGTTTGTTTTTAGTTCATAGGCAGCTACTTAAACGGTTAAGTCATTGGCGGGCAGCATTGATAATTGGATTGGTAATTCTGGCGGCCAGCTTTGCTATATATCTTGGCCGCGACCTGCGTTGGAATAGCTGGGATGTTCTTACTAATCCCGGCGGTCTGCTACTCAATACTGCTGATAGACTGACCGATCCGTTTGGCCACCCACGAATGTTGAATGTTACCGGCCTGCTGTTTGTGGTAATTGGTTCTTTGTATTTAACTATTTGGCAATTGGTAAAACCTAAGAACTGATATGATTTAGGTATGCAGGAGGAGTTGAAGGCGGCAATTAAAGCGGCCTCGAAAAAACTGTTCGGCTCAAATATTGAGCCGGAACTATCAAGGCCGGAAGAAAAGTTTGGTGATTTTAGCACCAATGTAGCCATGCAACTGGCTGCCCAAGTTGGTAAAAAGCCAGCCGAAATTGCCGCGGCGCTGGTTGAAACAATCGATTCTAAAGTTCTGGATGGCCAGCCCACCATTGCCGGTCCGGGCTTTATCAATTTCCGTCTTAGCGACAGGGCACTAACCAAATTGATGAGCGCTAGTCCAATTCAGAAACTAAGCGGACAGAAAGTCGTAGTTGAATATTCTGATCCTAATCCCTTTAAAGTGCTGCACGTCGGACATCTTTATACCAGCATAGTTGGCGATAGCATTGCTAGACTTCTGGAGGCAGTTGGCGCCAATGTCCATCGAGTCAATTTCGGCGGTGACGTTGGCCTGCATGTGGCCAAAACAATTTATACCATTATCCAAAAACTGGGTGGTGAAAAGCCAGGAGAGTTGGCCGAGGTCGTAAAAAACCAGCGGGCCCAATGGCTGGCCGATCGGTATGTCGAGGGTAACGATTTATACAAAAAAGATGAAGCGGCCAAAACCGAAATTAAAAAACTAAACCAAAAAATCTATCAAATTCACCAGCAAAAAGATAAAACCTCGCCCCTAGCCCAAATTTACTGGACAACTCGAAGTTGGAGCTATGACTACTTTGATGAATTTTATAAGCGAATCGGCTCAGGTTTTGAAAAATATTATCCAGAAAGCGAAACAGTCGAGCCAGGGTTGGCGGCTGTTAAAGCCAACATGGGCAAGGTTTTCGTAGAAAGCGATGGCGCCATTGTTTTTAAAGGCGAGATCCATAATATGCACACCCGGGTGTTCGTCAACAGCCAAGGTCTGCCGACATATGAGACAAAAGACGTTGGTCTGATTCTAAAAAAATGGCAGGATTATCATTTTGACAAATCAATTATTATTACCGGCAACGAGATTTATGAGTATATGCAAGTCGTACTAAAAGCGGTTGAACAATTCGAACCGCAGTTGGTTAAGAAAACCACACATATTACGCACGGTTTAGTGAAGCCGACCAGTGGCGTTAAAATGAGTAGCCGTTTGGGTAACATCATCAGAGCCGAAGACGTATTGGATGCGGTTAATGAAGCCAATAAAAAGGCCAATCGAGTGGAGAATCTTGATGTAAGTTTGGGCGCGGTTAAATATGCTTTTTTGAAGCAACGGCTGGGTGCCGATATCATCTTTGACCCAGCCGAATCCGTTAGCTTGGAAGGCAATAGCGGACCGTATTTGCAGTATGCGTTCGTCAGGGCGAACAGCATATTGCAAAAATCAGACGGTAGACAGAAGAAAGTAGACGGTAGCTTCCAATTTGATGAGCATGAGAGAAGTTTGGTGCGGAAGATTGGGGGGTTTGCCGAGATTGTCGAAGCAGCCGCAGACGAACTGCTGCCCAGCCACATCTGCACCTATCTATATGAGTTGGCGCAATCTTTTAACCGTTTTTATGAAACTAACCGTGTGATCGGTGATCCGCGTGAGTCTGTTCGACTAAGATTGGTCGAAGCTTATGCCAATACACTAAAGGATGGCCTGGGCTTGCTGAACATTTCAACGCCGGACAAAATGTAAAGGAGGGAAAATGACCTACAAAGTTGACGACGAAGAATTAAAAAAGAAGCTAACGCCGGAGCAATATCATGTTCTGCGTCAGAAAGGGACAGAAGCTCCTTTTTCCGGTAAATACGTTAATCACAATGAAACCGGCATGTATACCTGTATGGTTTGTGGGGCGGAACTTTTTAGTTCCAAATCCAAATTTGAATCCAAAGAACCGGGGCTGGCCGGCTGGCCGAGCTTTAGCGAGGTGGCCGGCAGCAAGGCTGTTAAGTTGATTGACGATAACAGTCTTGGCATGCATCGAGTTGAAGTAACTTGCGCCAATTGCGGTAGCCACCTCGGCCATTTGTTTGAAGGCATAAAAGATCATCCCAGTGGTGTACATTATTGCATCAACTCAACCTGCCTGGGTTTTAAACCAGAATCTAAAAAGTAAACTACTATTGTTCAGGTAGTTGAGATTGCGATTGCCGAAAAATCATAGTAGGTGTACATTTTAGGTATAAGCAATTAAGGAGGCTTTGAAAGCTCATGGACGAGTTCAACAAAATGTTAAAAAATCAAACAGTCAACAGTTTTGCCACGGCCTTTATCTTTGCCGCTGGCACGGTTAGTTTCTTTAGTGGCGTCGCCAATATGATCTTTGGTGATCTATTGGATTCCGGCGCGGTTTGGGCCTGGAAGACCTTCTGGACCGAACTGGTCGTGTATCTAGTTCTAATTTGTGTCGCTTGGTGGGTTCACTCCATGGCCAAAAGTTCTAGCTAATGTCCGCACAATCTGGCCTTGGTCATAAAGCGATTGAGGCATACATCTTAAGTCTGCCAAAGGCACGGCTGGATTATCCATTTGGTGAAGATGTGGCCGTCTATAAAGTCTTTGTACCGGCTACATCCAGCGTCTCGCGCTTGGATGCAGCGCAAGGAAGTAACGAGAAGCGAGCGAGCCGTACGATCGGTACGGTGAGAGAACGACGGAGTGTAACTGACGTAGCGATGCGCCAAGAGCCTGCCGGTGTCACCGGCTCCGCCGGTGGGCAGGGCAAGGCGGCGCGTGGCGACTGGAAGATGTTTGCGCTGATCAGGGAAGGAAAAAAACCAGTCCAACTTAGCTTGAAAAGCGATCCGCAACTAACCGAAACTTTGCGCGCCAGATACGAATCGGTAATGCCTGGCTATCATTTGAACAAAAAGCATTGGAACACTATTGTGCTGACTGGCCAGCTCAACGCTCAAGAAATCAAAGCTTTAATTCGCCATAGTTATGACCTTGTATCAAGCCAGAATTAACTTTACTTTTAACTATTTTCCGTTCTCCATGTGTTTTCCTTGATCCGTTTTCAGCAGGCTACGGTTAATGGACAACTGCCAATGGCTAATTCATGGTGAATCGTAAAAGGTGAATAGTAAATTGCAAGGCTTATTTGAATTGGGGAGTGGACAAAATAACGTCTGTACTGGAATAGGCTTGGGAAAGAATAGTTTTTAATTCACTGCCGGCGGTGTTGTACGTATTGTTAAGTGATTGCTGGTAAGCTCCGATGCTGTCTTTTAAATAAGTTAAATAGGACTGGTCGTAAGTGTTGTTGAGGAGGGCGGCTTTGAGCTTATCGTCAATGT
>MGCV01000040.1:0-576 GCA_001790575.1 Candidatus Saccharibacteria bacterium RIFCSPHIGHO2_12_FULL_47_17
GCAAAATCGTCAGAATCAAGGTTATGCATGTGGCCTTATATAGGTTGTAGTTCAAGCTCCAGCTGGCTGCGGCGTTGGCATGCCAACCAATTTCTCGAAATCAGCTCGTTCAAGGTTTTCTTTTTTGATGAGTTCTGATGCTACTTTTTCGAGTAACCGGCGCTTTTTCTTAAGTATATCTTGTGCTGTTTTGAGTGCTTTTTTAATTGCGGAAGAAACCTCGCTGTCTATAAGTGCTGCGGTGTGTTCCGAATAAATGCGGCGCTCGGTCAATTCACGTCCCAAGAAAACTTTTTCGTGCGCTTCATCGTACGCAACAGGGCCGATTTTGTCACTCATGCCATAGCGAGTCACAATGCTGCGAGCTAAGTCAGCAGCGCGTTTCAGATCGCTGGAAGCGCCAGTCGTTACCTCGCTGAATACGAGTAATTCCGCGGCATAACCGCCCAATAATGTGGCTAGTTCATCGAGGAACTGACTGCGAGTATGATAGTGTCGCTCTTCCTCCGGAAGCTTTAGTGTAAAGCCCCCTGCGCTTCCACGCGCTACAATAGAGACTTTACGTATCGGATCGGT
>MGCV01000040.1:611-3262 GCA_001790575.1 Candidatus Saccharibacteria bacterium RIFCSPHIGHO2_12_FULL_47_17
TCGAGCGCTTCGTACAAATCTCCGTCGTGAATGGTTTTTTTGTTATCTACCGCAGCGCGTATCGCTGCTTCGTTGAGCAGGTTTTCGAGGTCAGCGCCCGAGAATCCAACGGTGCGTTCTGCGAGTTCACGCAGCTTTACATCCTTTGATAGCGGCTTATTCGTTGCGTGAATTTTCAAAATTTCGAAACGCTCATTGATATCTGGCATGTCGAGCATGACAGTTCGGTCGAAGCGACCGGGGCGTAATAACGCGGGGTCGAGCACGTCTGGACGGTTGGTTGCAGCCAGCACAATAAGCCCGGTATCGCGTTCAAATCCATCCATCTCTGAAAGAATTTGGTTCAGCGTTTGTTCGCGCTCGTCATGTCCGCCGCCTAAGCCGGTACCACGCATCCGGCCGACCGCGTCGATTTCATCAATAAAGATAAGGGCTGGGGCATGTTTTTTCGCTGTTTGGAATAAATCGCGAACGCGTGAGGCGCCTACACCAACGAACAGCTCGACGAATTCACTGCCTGATGCATGAAAGAAAGGTACATTTGCTTCACCAGCAACTGCTCGGGCGAGCGTTGTTTTGCCAGTTCCCGGGTTTCCGATGAGTAACACGCCTCGCGGAATCTTTGCTCCCATATCCAAATACTTTTTCGGATTTTTGAGAAAATCTACAATTTCCTTGAGTTCCTCTTTTGATTCTTTAAGTCCGGCTACGTCAGCGAATGTGGCTTTTTTCTTGCCTCGGAAATCAGCAACCCGTGCATTACTTTTACCGAATCGCATAGCTGACATTTGTCCGCGCTGTGCTTGTCGCATCATATACCAAATGAAACCGCCAATAATGAGCAGTGGCAACAACGTAGAAATGAGCGTGCCAAGCAGCAATGAATTGGTTGATTCTGACTCGAATGTGACCTCGATTCCTTCCAACACCGAAGGTTCCAATCCATATGTATTCAGTAATTCAAATACGCTTGCCCCGCGTTCTTTATTCGTAACAACAACAGTATTATCAGTCTTTGTAACCTCGATGATCTCATCCCGCACTACGAGCGACTTTACCTGCTTGTCGCGAAGTTCTTGCGCGAATGTCGAAAAATTAATTTTATCAGTTGGACGCGTGTGGGTGGGGTCATTCACTACGGTGAAAAGCCCTGCAATAATGACAATTGACAGCAATGCAAGCAAAAAATTCCGGATAAGATTACTCATGCTTTGCTTCGGCGGACTGTTTTTCTGGTTTTGTCGGTTGTTCTGCTGCGTCATGCTTTATTTCTTTCTTAACCTCTTTTGTAATTTTTTTGTCGCCCATGTCATCTGCGCTAAGTAGTTTTAAGCTCATGCGATGTTCCTCGGGCTTCATGGATGTGATTTTGAACATGTATTCCTCGCCAACCTTGATTGCTTTTTCCATGGCATCACTAGTACCGAACTGTGATATATGCGCCAATCCGTGAATATCCTTATCGAGATACACGAAGGCGCCGAATGGATTGAGTTTCGCCACCTTGCCTTTGTACGTCGAACCAACCTTATATTTCTCTATCACCTGTTCCCATGGGTTTGACTGGAGTGACTTGATTGAAAGTGAAACCTGCGTACCTTGGATATCGATGATCTTCGCTTCCACCTGCTGGCCGATCGAGAAGAATTCTCGTGGATCCTCGATGAGTTTCCAGCCGAGTTGTGAGATATGGACCAATCCTTCTAAACTGTCGTCAAATTTTACGAATACACCGAAATCAACAACGCCGCTCACTATACCCTTAATGATCGTACCCGTTTTATACACGTCCAACGCCTTCTTCACTTCTTTCGCCTCAACTGCCTTTTCTGACAAGATGAGCTTGCGGTCTTCAGGGTCTAGGTCGAGCACTTTCACCTTCAATAATTGTCCTTCGAGTTTTTTGAGTTTTTGTAAGATAACATTTTCGTCGCCATCTTCAACGCGGGGGTAATTTTCTTGACCGAGCTGTGAAGCGGGGAGGAAGCCAGGAATACCTTCAACGAGCATCATGAGACCGCCCTTTTTTGCGCTGGTAACCTTGCCGTCAACTGTTTCCTGGTCCGAATAATATTGCTCAAGGCGACTCCATGCTTCCTTGGTGCCGATGTCTTTAATTGATAGCTCAATAAAGCCGTCTTCGTTTTCGGTGCCAATGATCTTGGCAGTCAGCATGTCGCCAACTTTAATATGTTTTACGTCAGTTTGCGTTGTCTGTAGCTCGCTTTTGTAAATGACGCCAGTGCCAAAGGGGCTTAAGTCTAAATAAATGATGCTCTGACCCTTTTGGATAACACGGCCCTCAATATCAGCGCCAATCTGGAGATCCTTATGCTTTCCATCGGTAGTTTCTTTGAGGAGAGAGCCCATGCTGATAGCGTTGCTTGATGAGGCTGTGCTTTCAGGTGGCGTTTCTATTGTTTTTTTAACCTTTTTCACTACTTTTTTCTTCGCTATTACCATAGGATTGTTATGAATTATGGGCGTTCGTCCGTTCAAGAACGATTCCCGCACAACTCACAATAAAGTTATGAATTATTTGGTCCTGAGTTTCGGCCTCTGACCTTGTCTAGACAACAAGATTGTTTTATTATACGGCTTTATTGCGCGGAGTCAATGGCTTTGTCATGGCGCATAATATTTACACCATG
>MGCV01000040.1:3275-5123 GCA_001790575.1 Candidatus Saccharibacteria bacterium RIFCSPHIGHO2_12_FULL_47_17
ACACGGCAGTTGCTGCAGGACTATCTTGGCTATCTTGAAATTGAGAAACAGCGTTCGATTCGGACAACTGAAAGTTATCAGCGCTACCTCGAGCGATTTATGCGCTGGGCAGAGCAGGAAATCCAGCTATCTCGAGTCGAACAGCTTACCGAAGACCTGATCAGAAAATACCGCATCTGGTTACACCACCGCGTGGATGGAAAAACCGGCGAGGCGCTGACGAAAAAAACGCAGAACTACCACATCATCCCCATTCGGAGTTTCTTGGGATACCTTACGAATCGAGGATTTAACGTGGTATCTCCCTCGCGTATCGAGCTAGGCAAACAAGAAGATCGTCATATAGACTTCCTTGAACCCGACGAGCTCGATCAATTATTAAATGCTCCAGACACAAAAAAGTTGCATGGAAAACGAGACAAGGCAATACTCGAGTTGTTATTCAGCACCGGATTACGTGTTTCAGAGCTCACGGCGTTAAATCGGGACAGCGTACGTATGGATGCGGGGGAGTTTTCAATCCGGGGAAAGCGCAGCAAGATCCGCATTGTCTTCCTCTCGGAACGAGCCAAGGCAGCGCTCATCGAATGGATGAATGCGCGGACTGATATCGATGAGGCATTATTCGTGCGACTCGTAAAAACCAAAAGCACGGATGCAAAAGGTCAGATCAACTTGCGCCTCACGCCCCGCAGCGTGCAGCGAATCGTCAATGCATTTGCCCAAAGTGTGGGCATTATGAAAAATGTTACCCCGCATGTATTGCGTCATTCATATGCAACTGATATGCTTGCCGCAGGCGCTGATTTGCGTAGCGTGCAGGAACTTCTCGGGCACACCAATATTTCCACTACACAAATTTACACCCACGTCACCAACCCGCGGCTCAAAGAGATTTACGAGAAGTTTCATGGGAAGAGTGGGCAGGGTGAGAACAAGCAAGAGGAGAGCGGTGCTCAAAGTGAGAGCAATACATGAGGTAACATATAAACGCCTCCGTGGTGAAATGGACATCACGCGACGCTTCGGACGTCGTATTAGGGGTTCGAATCCCTTCGGAGGTAAAGTATTCGCGGATTTTTACATATTTTAATGGACTTTTTTGCGTTTTTTTGCTAGGGTGCTTTAGGTGGTCTGATTCAAATGCGAATTTAGGTTTCTGGGAGATCTTGGAGAGGGCAACGAAATAATCTAAAACTAGCAAGAAAGGAGTCACCAAATGGCATTCCTAAGATATGCCCTCGGAATGGGGTTTCGTTATAGGGAACGGAATGATAGAGATCCTCCTTGTTGTTACATGCCTCAATGCACCGAGTCGGACCTGCCTTACTATGTTTCGTTTTGGGAGAACAAAGAGAGTCTCTATTCGGAAAAACCAGCACTTGCTGCAATTCATTCATGTGAAGTACATTTCAGCGGACTTCATCCTCTGGTGAAGGAGGTATTGGAGCCACTAGGTTTTGAGTCGATGAAATTATCAGCAGGCGCTCAACTGAGAACGGAAGCAACGTTCGAACCAAGAAGCGCAATACGGAACTTCGATCCAGTGAAACGGTTTATTGATCAATTACCATTTGTCGTAGTGGACAAGGACATGGGTACGTTGAGCGGGGTGGTTAAACGGATGGTTAACGAGCGAAATGAGTTTGAAGAGCTCGAAGAACCCATAGCGGATGTAGTGCTTCAAGTTCTAACGAATGATACGATTAGGGTAATCAAAATGACCCTACGATCATTGGGATTGTGACTTTAAGATGAGGGGGGAGGAGAGCATCGCAGTTTTTGTTGTCAATAAACCTGCAAAAGGAGCTGAGAGGATATGAGTACAGTTACATTGGTTAGAAAGGT
>MGCV01000040.1:5166-5256 GCA_001790575.1 Candidatus Saccharibacteria bacterium RIFCSPHIGHO2_12_FULL_47_17
AAGGAGCTGGGTAAGCGGATTCGAACAGTCGAGCTCTTGGCTATTGGTAAGCGAGAAGAAGGTACTCTAAGACTTTTCTCTCTACCTGGC
>MGCV01000041.1 GCA_001790575.1 Candidatus Saccharibacteria bacterium RIFCSPHIGHO2_12_FULL_47_17
GACAAAGAGCTGACTAAAATTCCTGAGCATGATTTTGATAAACGTTTTTGTTATCAACTAATGGCAAATACCGGTGTTTGCGTGGTGCCGCTCAGCACCGGCTTTAATAGTTATATACCCGGCTTCAGGATGACATTGCTGGAACCAGACGACGCGAAATTTAGCCGCACACTATCAAAGATAGCCAGCGTCCTGAAGTAGTGTATCTGTTAGAATAGAGACAAATGAAGCGGTACAATCCGAAGGTAATTGAACCTAAGTGGCAGAAAGTTTGGGAAGATACCAAGATTTACCAGGCCATCGAGGATAAATCCAAACCCAAGCGCTACGTGCTGGAATATTTTCCTTATCCATCCGGCGCAGCCATGCACGTTGGCCATGTCCGTAACTACACCATCGGCGACGCCGTTGCCCGCTACGCCAGAATGAGCGGCATGAACGTACTGCATCCTATGGGCTGGGACGCTTTTGGCTTGCCAGCTGAAAACTACGCTATTAAATCCGGTATTAGCCCGCAAGAAGCAGTAGCGCAAAACGTTGCTAACTTCAAACACCAGCTGATGCAAATGGGCTTTTCTTATGATTGGTCGCGGGAAATCAACAGCACCGACCCGGCTTATTACAAATGGACTCAGTGGTTCTTTATATTGCTATTCAACAAAGGTTTAGCCTACCAAAAAGAAAGCTTGCAGTGGTGGTGCCCGCACGATAAAACAGTTCTGGCTAATGAGCAGGTTGAAAATGGCCGTTGTTGGCGTTGTGGTAACTTGGTCGAAAAAAAATCCTTGAAACAATGGTTCTTCAGAATCACGGCTTATGCCGACCGACTGGCTAATGACCTAGATGATGTTGATTGGTCCGAAGCCATTAAGGCCATGCAGCGCAACTGGATTGGTCGTAAAGAGGGCATTAACATCACCTACCATGTGACAAATACCAAAACTAACAACAAAATCACTGTTTTTACCGGGCGTCCTGATACGAACTTTGCCGCAACTTTTGTCGTCTTGGCGCCTGAGCATGATTTGGTGCAGAAAATAATCAAGCAAGAGATTGTGCCGAAAGACGGACCATCTCACTCCAAAGAAGTTGAACACTATGTGGCAAAATCCATGGGTAAAAGTGAATTAGAGCGCCAAGAAGAAGGTCGTATTAAAACCGGAGTTTTTACTGGGTTGTATGTAAAAAACCCTTTGACAGGCAAGAATCTGCCCGTCTGGGTTTCGGATTTCGTTTTGGCTGGTTTCGGAACCGGAGCTGTAGTTGGTGTACCAGGCCACGATATGCGTGACTTTGAATTCGCCAAGCAATTTAATCTGCCAGTCAAGCGGGTAGTAGTCGGTCCCGATGGTGATAAATCACCTATTACCAAGGCCGAGCAGGTACAAGAACGTGCTGGTAGAATGATTAATTCCGGTCCGCTTGACGGTCTAGATATCCAAGATGCCATTGAGAAAATGAAGGATTTGATGGAAAAGAAGGGAATGGGCAAGCGTACCAAGAGCTATCATATCCGAGATTGGTTGATTAGCCGCCAGCGCTATTGGGCGGCGCCGATTCCAATAATTCACTGCCCAAAAGATAGCGCTGTTCCTGTTCCCGATAAAGATTTACCGGTCGTGTTGCCGGAAGTTAAAAGCTATGAACCGAGTGGTGACGGCCATAGTCCCTTGGCCAATGTGCCCGAGTTCGTAAATGTTAAGTGCCCGAAATGTGGAGGCAAAGCCCAGCGCGAAACCGACACCATGGACGGTTTTGCCTGCTCCAGCTGGTATTTCCTACGCTTCGCCGATCCGCATAATGACAATAAAGCTTTCGATAAACCCAAGATTGATTTCTGGCTGCCGGTTGATGATTATATTGGCGGCGCTGAGCACGCCGTTATGCACCTTTTATATGCTCGCTTTTGGACTAAAGTCATGTTTGACGAAAAGCTGATTGATTTTGACGAACCTTTTACCACACTGCGCAATCATGGCATGATTTTAGCCCCCGATGGTAAAAAAATGAGCAAGAGTTGGAACAACACGATTGAGCCGGACAACTTGATTGAGCAAGGCTACGGGGCTGACTCAATCCGCTTGCTAGAGCTGTTTATCGGACCATGGAACCAGTCAGCTAACTGGAGTGTTGAGGGCTTGGGTGGCACATTCCGCTTTTTGCAAAGAGTTTGGACGCTAGCTCAAGAATTCCTGAAAGCCAAAGAAAATTCAAAAGGCCATAACGCGGAGCTAGAGACACAGATCAAGCGAACAGTGCATAAGGCTGTAAAAAAAGTTAGCCAGGATATGACGGAGCTTGGCTTTAATACCGCCATCGCCGCTTTAATGGAGTGTGTTAACGAACTTTATAAACTTAAATCAGACCGTAATTTTGAGCTGGCACGATCAGCATGGGAGGAAGGCTTTATTGCCCTAAGCCAGCTGCTGGCACCGTTCGCGCCGCACATTGCCGAGGAACTTTGGGCAGATTTAGGCCAATCTGGTTCAGTCCATGTCAGTAAATGGCCGGCCTGGGATGAGGAGCTAGTTAAGGAAGAACTAATAACCATTGCCGTCCAAATCAATGGCAAGATCCGCGCCGAGTTATTGTTGCCGGCCACAGTAACTGAAGAGAAAGCCATTGAGGCAGCTAAAAAAGATGAACGCGTTCAAAAATCGCTGGCTGGTAAAAAGATCAAAAAAACCTTTTATGTGCCAGAACGCTTGATCAGTCTTGTCACAGATTAAGTAGCGGCTGGTATAATGAGATTAATATTTAAATCAAAATCAGGAGATTAAATGGGCAAACCCAAGAAGCGGACCAGCTCACGGCGCACCGGTATGCGACGCAGCCACCTTGTGACAAAGTTGGCCCGCCGAGTTAATGCTAAAAGCCCAGTCAGAGTAATTATCGGCAAGAAAACCACATCAAAAGCCTCAAGCCTCAAGTCTTGAGCCTCAAGTCTTTAATAACATAACATGAGCGCAAATCGACACCTTGGACGCATAATCGCCTTACAGACACTGTATGAGCAAGATTTCCGCAAAGAATGCGGCGATAAAAGTTTCAATTTGGAGCGAACCTTGAAACGCAATATCAAGCGCTATCAGGAAATGATTGAGGATAAGCAGTTTATTATTAAGCTAGTAAAAGGCGTCACCGGCAAACAGAAGAAAATTGATGGCTTAATTGCGCCAATCGCCCCAGAGTGGCCGATTGAGCAAATTGCTCGCATGGATCGGGTGATCCTCCGAATTGGCAGCTATGAACTTTTATTTACTGATGATGTGCCGCCAAAAGTGGCTATCAATGAGGCGGTCGAGCTGGCCAAAGCTTTTGGTGGCGATAATTCCAGCAAGTTTGTCAACGGTGTGCTCGGCACGATTTTGCGCAACAAAGAGGCCTCAGCCAAGAGGCTAAAAGCTAAAAGCTCAAAGCCTAAAGCCAAAAAGGCGGTCAAAAAATGAAGCGACCAAAGCCTATCGCCAGGATCAGAAAGTTTGTTCACCGACGTCGACCGGCCATTAGTGAGGTTGTCCGTGAGCCGACGGCCGGCGGCATTATTTTTAGGCGCAACCCCGCCAAGAAAAATGTTATCGAAATTCTGCTGATTGCCGACTCCAAAGGCCGCTGGACCATACCCAAAGGGCATATTGAAGAAGGCGAAACCGCCAGGGCGGCCGCCGAGCGCGAAATTGCCGAAGAAACTGGTCTCAAAGATATGCGAGTGCTCGATTGGCTAGGCAAAATCAATTTCCGCTATCGCCGCGATAACAGCTTAGTCCTGATGACTACTGAAATTTTTCTAGTAGAGGCCACTTCCGGCGGCAGCGAAGTTCAACCGGAGAAGTGGATGACTTCTTTAGCTTGGCTGTCGGCAACTGAAGCCTTAGATAAAATTGAATATGAAGACATTGGTAAACTAATTCTGCTAGGCCTCAAAAAAATCAGAAAGGCAGGAGTATAATGCTGCGCATTAAGCAATTAGTAATTAGCAATCAGAAATTAGTATTAAACCTAGTTTCTAATTCCTATTTTCTAGTTTCTGCGACTGAAAGGAGCGCTCTGTGAACCTTAAGCCATATCAGGATTTTGCTAACGATAAATTCGGCGGTTTTAACGGCTTGGAGTTATTGATAACAGCTTTCACGCACCGTTCTTATCTAAACGAGCATAAAAAGTCGGTCAAAGAGCATAATGAGCGTCTCGAGTTTCTAGGCGATGCCGTTTTGGAACTTATAGTTACCGAACATCTTTATACCCACTTTAGGGAGCCAGAAGGTATCCTGACTAATTGGCGCAGCGCTTTGGTCCGGACCGAAAGCATCAGTGCGGTGGCAGCCGCTGAAGGCTTCGAATCATTGATTCGGTTATCTAGAGGTGAGAAGCGCGGCAGCGAGCGCGCCCGCCAACAAATCCTAGCCAACTGCTATGAGGCAGTTATTGGGGCCTTGTACCTTGATCAGGGCTATGAGGCGGCCAAGGCCTTTATTGTCAGCAATTTGATCCCGACACTCAAGCAAGTTTTAGAAAATGGCTTGTGGCTGGATCCTAAATCGCGCTTGCAAGAACTTGCCCAGAGCCGCGACGGCGCCACCCCGATATATCGGGTCATCGAAGAAGCCGGGCCAGACCATGACAAGACGTTTGTGGTCGGGGTATTTATTAACGATGAACCAAAAGGCCAGGGCAGTGGTCCAAGCAAACAAGCTGCCCAAGTTACTGCGGCTGTTAACGCTCTCAAACACTACTTGGATTGACGCAGACGATTCTTATCTGTAAAATGGCTGGGATATGTTGAGTTTAAGGTTAAAGCGTACCGGTCGCACCGGCCATGCCCAATTTAGGCTAATTGCTCAAGACAGACGTTTTAGCCCAAAATCCGGCCGGATTGCGGCCTACCTTGGCAGTTATAATCCCCATACCAAGAAGGCTGAAATCGATGTTGAGAAGATTAATGCCTATTTGAAAAATGGTGCTCAGCCCTCGCCAAAAGTTGCTAAGCTATTGAAAAAAGAGGGAGTCAAACTGCCATCGTGGGTGGCCAAGCCATCAGCCAAAAAACGAGCTATCCGTCATCCGGAAAAACTTCGTCGCAACCGTTCAGCAGATGCTGAGCCTGTCGAAGCACCGGCTGGTGAACCAGCACCGGTCAAGGAGGAAAAGGTGGCTCCAAAATCGGCTGAACAAACTGCCGACTTGTCCGCCGAAACCCATGTGAAGGAGGAAGCCTCGGTAGGGGAGGCCCCATTAGAAGCAGACAAACCAGTGACTAAAGCTGCCGATGAAGAAAAAACGCAAGAAGCGGCTACTGAAGCTAGCCATGCTCAAGAAGACAAAACTGTTGAATCGAACGCTGAAGTAGAACAACCGGCTGAAACCGAAAAGCCAAAACAGCCCAAAGCTGAGGGTTAGATTTTAGCACCGTTCCCCGGGCTGGTATAATTGATTTATAAGCATTAAAAATTAGGAGACTTTTCTGATGAGCAGTATTGACCAGCAGTTCGTTGAATACATTGTAAAATCCCTAGTCGGCAAACCAGACGAGGTAAAGATCGAGCGGCGGATAGACGAAAAAGGCGTACTTTTAGAACTTTCCGTTGATCCGGAGGATTTGGGTCGGGTAATCGGCAAGCGAGGCTCGACCGCCCAAAGCATTCGTACATTGCTTAGGGCGCTTGGTACAAAAAACGACGCCCGTTACAACCTCAAAATTATTGATACTGGCCCACCGCCGGAGAGAAGAGAATCCTCCTACGCCAAGGCTACTGAGGACAGACCAAGAACAGAAGATAAAGATCCATCCTCGACAGAAGCTATGGAAGGCGAGCCGGCTCCGGCACCTATTGCTGCGACCGCCGATGATACAGGTGCTCAAGCTGCAGATGACACTACCGCTCAGGCTGAACCAACCGACACCCCAGCTGACGAACCAGCCAAAGTGGCTGCGGCTGATGATATAGACATGGCGGAAGAAGAGGAAATCCCCGAAACGCCAACCGAATCGTCACACGAGGATGTCATTTCCAGAACCCGAAAAGAACTCGCCGACCTAGACGACCTCGACGTGTAACTTCGTCACCAGATTCCGGCGGAGTCAGGCTTCGCAAGCAAAGCCTTTTCTCACGGTTTAGCTGTTTTAGAGATTTTTTGGCAAAACCCAGAGTGGTCTCGGAGACTTTCAGCTCTCGTCTAACCGTCCTTACAATTACCGGCACTAGACCTAACATGTTGATTTCGCGCTCGTCATTTTCATCGTATTTTTTTGATTTCCAAGCCATCTCATTTTTAGTCGGTTCAGACTGTCGTCTTGACGCATCGAACATTTCCGCCGGCGCATTTATCTCTTGGCCGCGGACAGTCGCTCGTCCCGTTTCAAAATTGAACTTCATAAAAAGTTGGTATATAATAACATCAAACTATGAAAATTCAAATAATCACACTGTTTCCGGAGATGTTTGAGGGGGTGCTGAATACCAGCATGTTATGGAAGGCCCAAAAGAGCAAATTGGTTCAGTACAAGCTAATCAATCTTCGTGATTTTGGCCTTGGCCCGAGAAAGCAGGTAGATGATGTACCTTATGGCGGTGGTGATGGCATGGTCTTGCGCGTTGAACCGTTGGTTGCAGCGATTCAGCACGCAAAGTCGTCAGTCACTAGTCGTCAGTCACTAGTCGTTTTGATGACGCCGAGGGGAGAGAAATTTTCTCAAGCCAGAGCTCGCCAATTAGCCAAATTAGAAAATCTTATTCTAGTGTGCGGAAGGTATGAAGGCTATGATGAACGCCTAACCAAATTTGTAGATGAGCAGATTTCAATCGGCGATTTTGTGCTGACTGGTGGCGAGTTGCCGGCAATGGTCGTGATCGATGCCCTCACACGACTCATACCGGGCGTATTAGGTGGCGAGACCAGCGTCGAGCTTGAGAGTTTTAGCCAACCCGGAGTGATTGAATATCCGCACTACACTCGGCCAGAAGTCTTCCAAGGCCTCAAAGTACCAAAGATTTTACTTTCCGGGGATCATGCCAAAATCGAAGCCTGGCGCCAGTCGAAGCAAAAGAAAACAAAGTAGGACTTCAGCTTGTTTTGAGAAGGATACCTTGTCTATTTGGCTGTTTAGGTCTATAAATTGAGTTAGATAAATGGAGGTGAAAATGAGAACCGCAGAACAACAACTAAAGGATTGGTCGGAAACTTTTGCTAATCCGCCAAAGTTGAGCCAGTATGACTCGTGGCTGACGAGCCTATTAGCGGTAGTTTTTCTAGCGATGGCAATCCTACAAGTAGCCAGCTTCAACGATTTTAAGAGTGCATTGGGTGGACTGGGTATTGCTAACAGTCCAGAGACTTGGGCTTTTATTCTGGTGGTGGCGGAGGTTTGGGCGGCGTTGGGCTTTTTGAAGGTCAGGCTGCATGGACTTATCAGATTTTTTAGTGGAGTGTTTGCGGTTTTTGCAGCTGGCTTTTGGTTCGTGGAGAGTCTTCAAGTTGTAGCCGGAACGACTGCCGGACAGCTTGCGAACAACGGTTTCTTTGGCAAATATTTGACCCAACAGCCCGGCTGGTGGACAGTGCTGGAAGCTTCCGTGTTGCTTTTCTGGGTAGTTTACTCACTGCGGTTGTCTAAACGCTAAATCCAAGAAATTTCACAGATTATCTTCTCGCCGGTGCTATTATATGGTCGTAGCTAAGGAGAATATATTATGTTTAAATTACCAGATTTGGGTTACGCTTTTGACGCTCTGGAACCACATATTGATGCCAAAACCATGGAAATCCACCATGATAAACACCACGGCGCATATGTCGAGAAGTTGAATGCGGCGCTAGAAAAATACTCTGATTCACAAAGTAAAACCATTGAAGAGCTGCTTTCTGGTATCAAGGATATTCCTGAGGATATCCGCACAGCCGTCCAGAATAACGGCGGCGGTCATCATAATCACACGCTGTTTTGGGAGAGTATGAAGCCCGGCGGCACCAAAGACCATCACGGCGAATTAGCCGATGTGCTCAAGTCGACCTTTGGCAGTTTAGATGAGTTTAAAGCCAAAATGACCGAAGCCGCGATTGGCCGTTTTGGCTCGGGTTGGGCTTGGTTGGTCAAGAACGGCGGTAAGCTGGAAGTCTATTCCACAGCCAATCAAGACAGCCCACTGATGGAAGGTAAAACCCCAGTCTTGGGACTGGATGTCTGGGAACATGCGTATTATGTAAAATATTTGAACCGTCGACCCGAATATATAGAGGCGTGGTGGAACGTTGTTAATTGGGATGTTGTTAAGGAACGCATATAATCATGAGCCAGATATTGGAAAAGCTGTTTGCCAAATCCAGGCTACCAGAAGCAACTGCCGCCTTCGCCGGGTTCATCGCAGGTGAGGGAGCTTTTCTCTTTGGAGCGCCAACTCCTGAATCACCTAACGACAGGTCGTTGCACCAGACAGAAGTTCTGCTAACTGGTACCGCAACAGCACTGGCTTCTGCGGGGTTGGTAGCATTGATAAGATCGAGGCGAAATAACTCCCCGTAAATACTTGACTTGTTAAGTATTTTTGGTAGGTGGTTTTTTATTGGCTTTGGCTTTTTCAATAACTTTCTTCTGGGCCGTCTTAACGCGCTGGAAGTGCTTCTCGGCCCAGGCGAACTCAAGAGACAGAATAAACAGGCCGACAATTGTTACTAAAAGGCCTGGGCCAGGCAAAGGAATTAGGATTAAACCGACTATTAGTACTAAAAAGCCAAGTGTAGCTATGGCTATCCTTCGCAAAAATTTGGCTGTTCTTTTCATAATCTAAAGCCTAAAAATAAAGCCAACCCCCAGGCCAAGAACCGTTGCCAAACCACCTACAACCAGGATTTTTAGGCCACCTTTAAAGGGCCGGCTATGGAGCAGACGACCTTTAATATAACCTAGTAGGAAAAGGCCGGTAAGGGCAAAGATAACACTCAGGATTAGTGATGTGGGATAGACAAAAACTAGAACTGGAGCCAATGGGATCATTCCGGCAAAAAGATATGAAAAGCACATTAGTAAGCCGCTGATAGCCGGATTTTCCGGCGGGCGTTTCATTTTATCAAGCTCGGCTACGGCACTGTCACTAAGGTACTCACCAGCGCCCATGGACGTGGCCTCGACGATAATGGCCACGATGCCGGCAAGCAAAACCACCCGACGGCTATCGGCGCCAATGCCAATGCCAGCAATCAAACCGGTGGTTGAAACCAAACTGTCTTCGATGCCAAAAATAACGCTGCGTAAATATTCGCGCCGGATGGTCTTCACGTCACTATTATAACCCTTATAATAGGGATAGAACTATTGGGGAGTGGCCTCGTCAAAGCACGACCTTTTAGCTCGTCATAAAATTAATAACCAGAGCTCATAATTTTAGACTTCGCTTTATGGTCAGCTTCTCCTCTCAATCAGCCAAGCAAACTCCGTCTTGGCTCGGCAGATTGTGTATGGGAAAATAGCTACATAATTCGGGATCGTCTAATGGTAGGACAACGGGTTCTGGTCCCGTCAATCTAGGTTCGAGTCCTAGTCCCGAAGCCAAGTTGAGTTAATTTATAGTGCTGGGGTTCGAATCCCTCTTCCCCAGCCAAAAACGGACTTTTGTTAGATTTAGTATAATTGAACTTATGGATAAAAAAAGCAGGGGTCTTTCTTTAATACTACTGATCGTGACCCTCTCACTGGCAGCTACTGCTGCTTTGTATAGCTTAGTAGGAAGCACTGATGAATACGGAAACTTTAAAGTTAATAGAAACTATCAGCTATTTCTAATTTTGATGACCCTAGTATCAGCCGCCGTCACGATAAGGAGTTTTTTCATCAAAAAATAGCCCGATCATTTCTGCTATAGTTACATACTGAGGCCAGCGAGCATGCAGCGAAGCCCCGCTGTCTGGGCTCGGCAGCAATCAAACATTTGAGATAAAATAGATTCGAGCTTCGGCGTAAAGTCGAGCCAGATCCAACAACAACCTTTAGTGTTTAACGTAAGTAGTGGTAGGTGCTGTACCAACAAAATGCAGTTGACTGTTTTGGAAAGAGGCACTTTGGACGAAGTAGCCAACGGCGTTATTTTTGATATTTATGGTACCTGTACTTAAGACTTTTTCGGCACTGGCTATGGATACTTTAAATCTGCCGACCTGGGCTTCGGTAACCCGTAAATCCAATACGTTATCAGTCACGGTTGCATTACCTTTAAGATAAATCGGCGGATTGCCAAGTCTTTTAGCCCAAACTGAGGCTTTTTCGACATCTGATTGCGAATAGCCAACTCCGCCGATAAAGTTAACAAAGTCTGGTATTACTGCTCCATTCACATTACCGCTAACTTCAACCGTGCCATCGCCAAAACGGACCTGCGCGTTTTTAATAGGCATCCAAGCCCAACCGACACTATTAATGGCGGCTGTAACTTCTGATTGTGTTAGATTTAAATCCATCTGTTTAGGATCGCCAAAAACAATTTTTTTACCAAGTTTGTTAGGGTTTGGAGGCGCATTGGCAAAATCTAAATACTGACTGCCAGTTTTTTGCTGATAGCTAGTGTAATCTGCTGCGGTGTATCTAACGCCTAGGTCCTTGGGTTTATTGGAGCCGAACACACTAGATAGCCCCGGCACAAAACCCAAGTAACCAAGGTATAACACCGGGATAAGGATAAGTACTGCTACAGTGCCGGCTACCCATCGCCAAATATGGCGCTTTTTAGGTTTTGATGGCTGGGCCGTAGGTATTTGTTCGGACTCCTTAGGCTTAACCTGCCTGGCATTTTCTGCCGTATCCTTACTCCGCATTCTTAATTTTACTGTAGCCTTATTTTAAAATTTTGACAACACGGGTTTCTCCCGATCGTAGGTTCGAGTCCTATTCACCCTTCGAAATTCGCTATAGCGAATGAAGCAGGGCCATCCCAGCCATCGCAAATAAGACTTTGTTTTAGGCTTGGGCGATTTTTTTCAGCAGGCTGAGGGCTGCGTCGATGTCGGGTAGCCGAAAGTGGGCATCGGTTTTGCCGAGTCCAACTTTGATAGTAAAGGCGCCGGCCGGCAGGACTTTATACATATCTTCGTCGGTATAATCATCACCGATACACAAAATAAAATCGGATTTGGCGCTTTTTAATAACTTGCGGACAGCCAGCCCTTTATTGATATTGCGCGGCTTAATTTCGATTATTTTGTTGCCGAGGTGGGCTACCAGATTGGTCTTACGCAGTAGTTCATCCAACTCCTTTTTCAGGCTCCTGTTTCGGACATAGGCCAGTTCGGCAGGGACATTCCGGTAATGCCAAACCAGCGAATAGGCCTTTTCTTCTATATTTGAGCCAACCGTCCGCCGGGCATACTGCCTCAGTAGCGTTAGTATTTTTTGGTTATGTTTGGAAAATGAATTTCTGGCTCTCGACCATTTATTATCATCCCTTACCCAAGCGCCGTGCTCGGCAATCAGTTTGATCGGTAAATCAGCGAACCATGATTCCAGCGCTTCAGGCGTCCGTCCGCTGACAATGCATAGCTTTGTATCTGCTTGTTTGCCCAGTTTTTCAATCAGGCTTCGCAGATTCTTCGATGGTTTAGCCAGCTCTGGATCCGGGCTTCTGAAGAATCTCTGGATGGTGCCGTCATAGTCGAGAATTATCAAACGCCGGTTTGACTCTTTGAAGGCATCGACAATCAGCCGCCTCGACTTACTATCTAGCAGTTTGGCAGTTTGCTCGGCTTGGATAAGCTTTACTTGTTTGAGCTGATCTATGAAATCACTTGACCAGTCGTGGACATTGTAAGCTTCTAAACGCTGCTGCATGGTTTCCATCCTTTGAAGGCGTTCTGCCTTAGGCATGTTAAGCGCTTTTAAAAGAGCCGACTTTATCGACCGAACGTCGTTGGGGTTAACATGGAGCGATTCCTGCAGTTCGTCTATGGCGCCGGCCATTTCGCTTAAGATTAAAACGCCGTCAGCGTCTGATTGGCTGGCCAGATACTCTTTGGCCACTAGGTTCATGCCGTCGCGTAGCGGCGTTACCAGCGCCACGTCAGCCGCGGCATATAAGGCCGCAGTATTTTCAAAAGCTAGATTTTTAAATTGATAGGCAATGGGCGTCCAATCGGACGAGGCGTATTTGCCGTTAATACGGCCGACAGTTTGGTCTATCTCTTGCTTCAAATCCTTATAGGTCTGGACGTTAGTTCGTGAAGGAATGGTTACCATTATTAAAACGACCTTTTTGATTAGGCCCGGATGCTCTTTGAGTAGTAACTCGAAAGCGGCCAGCCGCTGCAAAATGCCCTTGGTATAGTCGAGCCTGTCAATCGACAAAATGATTTTTTGGCCGTCGTAGTTGCGGTTGATTGAGTCAATTTCTTTTTTGGTATTGGGACGTGTGATTGCCGCCTGGAATTTGTCGTAGTCAATACCAATTGGGAAGGTGTCGACCTTAACTATACGATCCTTAAATTCGGCCAGCCCATACTTATTTTCGACACCAAGTATTCTAGAGACACTGTTTAAAAAATGCCGGGCATAATCGTATATATGAAAGCCAATGAGATCGGCCCCCATTAGCCCTTTTAAAATTTCTTTGCGGTTCGGCAGCAACCGAAATATCTCGTATGAAGGGAATGGGATATGCAAAAAGTAACCAATGGAGGCTTGGGGCAGGCTGTGGCGGAGCATGGCCGGCAGCAACATCAAATGATAATCGTGGACCCAAATAAGGCTATTTTTGTCAGCCTCACTGGCTACGGCTTTTTGGAATAATTTATTAACTGCCTGGTAGGCCAGCCAGTCAGCCTCTCGGTATTTAATAAGCGATTGGAAATAGTGGAACAAGGGCCATAAGATGGCATTACAATAGCCGCCGTAGAATTTTTTGATCTGCTTATCTGTCAAAAAAATCGGACGGCATCCGTAGGTCTTGAGTTTGCGGCCAACAGCGGCTTTTTCAGCGGCCGTTAATTTGTCGGCACTGATACCGGGCCAGCCAATCCAAACTCGATTGGATGCCTTAGCATCAATTGAGGACATGGCAGTCGCCAACCCGCCGGAGCTACGCCCAAAGATCAATTTACCGTTTTCTTTAGAAACGTAAACCGGCAGGCGGTTCGACACGATAATAATCTTAGATCCACGCATTAGCTGCGCTATAACTAGCTACAACCTCCATCACCATTACAGGTACGAATAAGTATATAACAGATTTACTATCAAGATTGAACTTACTGTCTTGGGGAACCCCTCTCCCCAGCCAAGTTAGTTGACTTTACATTCTAATTATTAAGCGTATATACTGCTGGCCAGAATATGAGTTTTGAAAATAGGCACCTATATGGTGTAGCTGCAGATGCTTTATCCTTGAGCAGGATAGTTGGAGCGCCGCTAGTTGCCAGTTGGCTAAGAACAACACCGCCTGAACAACGTACTCGGAAACATTGTCTAATTGTGGGAGCTCTCGGAGCGACCGACAAACTTGACGGCC